>NZ_CANMAB010000075.1:0-20018 GCF_947495635.1 uncultured Virgibacillus sp.
CGAGGTCATCGTGATGACACTCTCTATCGTACCAAGAGGGCTTTTTTTATGCATCCGGACTCTGCTTCGATATCCCCCTCAAATTTCTCCCTTACAGGAATGCTCCTAAATCATTTGCCTTATTTATATCACAACACTGGGTATCATGACTAATCACCATTTTTAAATTTTAGAGTTAAATTCGACAAATAATTCAAACGAAATAAGCTGTTCGGATAAGATTTTAATGACATTTTCCAAGAATGCCTTAGATAATCTAATCCATTTTAAGATTTCAGCAATTTTAATTACAATTTTCGACATTGATCCATTTGTACTATCAATTAAAAGAACCTCTTACTGCCGATTGGTAGTATAGAGGTCCTTTTATTATTGGCTATTTATTTACTAATTCCGGATAAGATAGTCAAATGCACCTAAAGATGCGTTCGCTCCTGATCCCATAGAAATAATGATCTGGTTATACGGTCCATCCGTACAGTCTCCTGCCGCAAACAATCCCGGAACATTCGTAGCTCCGTGCTTATCAACAATGACCTCACCGATGTGATTACACTCAACCTTACCATCTAACCACTCCGTATTTGGTACTAAACCTATTTGTACGAACACACCTTGTAAATCGATATGTTTTTCCATACCTGTGTGACGTTCTTTATACGTAATCCCATTTACATTGTCGGTTCCTGTAATTTCAGTTGTTTGAGCATTTGTCAAGACTGTGACATTAGCTAGACTATTAAGGCGCTTTTGCAAAACATCATCTGCTTTTAATTCTTGATTATACTCAAGAACAGTTACATGTCTTACTACGCCAGCAAGATCTATTGCAGCTTCAATTCCCGAGTTGCCACCACCGATAACCGCTACATCTTTTCCTTCAAACAAAGGACCGTCACAATGTGGACAATAGGCAACGCCTTTATTTTTGAATTCCTGTTCACCAGGAACGCCGACATTACGCCAACGAGCACCTGTTGCAAGGATGATCGTTTTGCTGTTAAGGACTGCTCCATTTTCAAGCGTAAGCTCAAAGAGGTCTTTCTTTTTTAAGCTACTAGATCGCTGTAAATTCATTACATCTATGTCATATTCTTTCACATGCTCTTCAAGACTTGCTACAAGCTTCGGACCTTCTGTATGTTTTACACTAATAAAGTTCTCGATGCTCAGTGTATCAAGAACTTGACCGCCAAAACGCTCCGTAACAATACCTGTTCGGATTCCTTTACGCGCTGCGTAAATTGCTGCACTTGCACCAGCTGGCCCACCGCCAATAACAAGAACATCATAGGGATCTTTGTTAGCAAGCTCAGAGGCATTCAATCCACTGCCTAACTTAGCAAGAATTTCTTCCATTGTCATACGGCCACTGCCAAAAGATTCCCCATTTAAATAAACCGTCGGCACTGCCATGACATTTTTATCTTCTACTTCTTCTTTATATGCTGCGCCATCAATCATCGTATGCGTAATATTAGGGTTAAGCACGGTCATTATATTTAGTGCTTGAACAACATCCGGGCAATTATGACAAGTAAGACTAATGTAAGATTCAAAATGATATTCTCCATTAATAGTTTGAATCTTATCTATAACGCTTTGGTCTACCTTCGGTGGCCTACCACTAACCTGCAGCAATGCTAACACTAATGATGTGAACTCATGACCTAAAGGAACACCTGCAAATACAACTCCTGTATCCTCTCCAACTCGATTCACACTAAAGCTAGGGGTTCTTTCTAAAGGAGCTTTTTCAACAGTTATTTTAGTAGACATAGTAGCTAGTTCTTCAAGTAGAGCCAGCATTTCATTAGAAATAGCATCCGAACCCACACTTACTTTAATAACAATATCGTTTTCTAATAGCTGCATATATTGATTTAATTGTGCTTTGATATCTGCTTCAAGTACCATTTCGTGCACTCCTTAGATTTTACCTACAAGATCAAGGCTTGGTTTAAGCGTTTCAGAGCCTTCTTCCCAATTAGCTGGGCAAACTTCGCCTGGGTTGTTACGAACATATTGAGCAGCTTTAATTTTGTTTACTAGCGTGCTTGCATCACGTCCTATACCATCTGCATTAATTTCCACTGTTTGGATAATACCATCTGGATCAATAATGAATGTACCACGATCTGCAAGACCTGATTGTTCATTTAGCACTTGGAAATTACGAGAAATAGTTTGCGAAGGATCACCAATCATCGCATATGTAATTTTTCCAATTTTTTCAGAGCTATCATGCCAGCCTTTGTGTACAAAATGTGTATCTGTAGAAACAGAATATACTTCAGCTCCAAGCTCCTTTAACGTGGCGTATTGATTTTGTAAATCTTCAAGTTCCGTTGGGCATACAAAACTAAAATCGGCAGGATAAAAGCAGATAACACTCCACTTGCCTTTAAAGTTTTCTTCCGTTACCTCAATAAACTCACCATTTTTATAAGCATTTGCTGTGAATGGTTGTACTTCAGTACCAATAAGTGACATAAATAATCTTCCTCCTAAAATGTGTTCTGAAAAGAAATGAAGCTTATGCTTTCATTTCCTAAAATAATTCTAATCACGTACTTATTATTAAGTGGATGTCGTTTTTTGTCAAGAAAAACACTGTATATGTTCGAATTATGTCACATTAAAGAGCCTTTAAAGGTTTTATATCAACATTCTATGTATATGTAAGAATATTTATTGATTATTATTCTCAACTAAACTTATAAACTAGAAGGAAGTATAGTAGCTGTTGTTTAGAGGAACAAAAACGCAAGCGCCCCGATTAGAAATGTTGCTACTGGAGCGATTCAACGGAGATAAAGGAATTATGGTGTGCTTGCGAACCGATGATGACTATCGTAGAGCGATGCGTAAAGTCGCCTAGTTCCGGGTACTGAAGCAGGACGAGGCTCAACACACCCAGATTTATCTTTATAATTCCCAAGACTACGAAAAAGCCCACGAAGAAAATTTATATCCCTCCGTGGGCTTTTCGGTTAATTGTATTTTTCGATAACATCTTTTATATTTTCGATTCGGTTTTATGCATTCGGTTCAATTAATCCATATTTCCCATCATTACGACGGTAAACAACATTTGTATCTCCATTTGCTGCATTTTCAAAAACATAGAATGCATGTCCTAACATGTCCATTTGCAGAACAGCTTCTTCAGAATCCATTGGTTTCAAGTCAAATCGTTTCGTTCTTACAATTTCAATTTCATCAGATTCTTCTTCTAAAGCAACACTTGCTGCTTCTTTTTCTAATTCAGCAAACACATGTTTCGCTGCACCGTTTTGTTTAAATTTACGATTTACTTTCGTTTTATGCTTTCGGATTTGTCTTTCAAGCTTATCGACAACTAAATCGATGGCAGCGTAAAGATCTACGTGTTGAACCTCTCCGCGTAGTAACAGATTGGTCATTGGGATAGTAACCTCTATTCTCTGCTCATCATTATAGACACTTAAATTAACATGTACCTCAGATGTTGGTGGTGTATCAAAATATCTTTCTAGTTTACTTATTTTCTTCTCCACATAATCTCTTATTGATCCTGTCACCTCAAGATTTTCACCACGAATGTTAAATTTCATTAAAGTGTCCTCCTTTCAGCTTATATATATATTATACAACGTTTCCCAAGGAAATTCCTTTCTAAACTATTCAAACAGCAAATAAAACAGGGGGAATATTGGTCTATGCCTTGCTATTGCTAGAATTGACGGTTTACAATTTCCTTAAAAAATTTACAACTACTTCATACTTATTTCTCAACATAGTTAGAAATGTAAATAAATCTTAAAAAGAGAAAATAACTACAGTTGTAGAAATTTTCTCTTTTTCCTATTCACTATTCTATAAAGTGAAGCTTCCATCCGCTTTTTACTGAAAGAAATACGTACAAAGGCTTCATTCGCCACGTCCTGTGGCAACGCCTTTGTGACCTACTTCCATGTAGGCCCGAACCAATCGGACATTTACTGGCAGTTGATCCCTCACTTCACCATATTGGTTTTTCTTCATTGCTTGAGGTAGGGGCTTACTGCCAGTTATATGCGGGGAAAATATACCTAATTTTTACTATCCAAAAACATACCATCTTTGGACTGAACATTTTTATACGGATCACTATACTTTCTATTGGATTGTTTTTGTTTCTTTATTTGCTTCATTTCTAGCTTTAATTCATGAAATAGTTGCTGCATCTTATGTTGAATCCCATCATTTAAATCCACTAATGCTCGTCCCGTTTCCTTCTCCATATCTGAATAGGGTGGAGTCAATGCTTTCATCTGTTCTCCCCTTTTTTCAATCAGGGAATTTATTTGTGATATGACAGATTCACGATCCTTTGCATCGATTTTTTGCTCTAATACTTCTTTTAGTTTTATTGTAGTTTCATATAAAGGAGTTAATCGATTCATTAGACATGAGCACCTTGTGCATATTGTTTTTTGCGCGTCTCTAATATAACTTGTTTCCATGTATCTCGGAATTCGATAGTATAACCAAGTACTTCTTCTAATAAGGATGTATCATTTTTTATATTCGCTTCCTTTAACTGAAATAACATATACTCATAAAGTGGCAAGAATTGATTAGATATTTCAATTTTTGGATCCAAAGTGATCATTAATTCTTGAATTATTTTTTGTGCCTTTTGTATATTCGTATTTTTGGCTTCATAGTTTTTACTATCCAAATCCTTCATTGCTTGTTTTATAAATTTAATACATCCATTGTATAACATTAAAGTTAGTTCCGCACCAGAGGCTGTATTGACAGCATTATTTTTATATGCTTGATGTTGCTTATTCGGTGACATTTGGTTCACTCCTTAACTTACATTTTACATTTAAGCGCCAAACTGCGACATTAGCTGTGCTGACTGCTGATTCATCCGTGAAATTGCCTTTTCCATAGCTGTGAATTGATTCCAGTAACGTGTTTCTACTTTAACCAAACGATCCTCAAAAGCTGATATTCTTTTATCCAGATCTTTCATTCTTTTTCCTAATGTATAGTTTTCTAATGTATCTGTACCGCCACCAGCTTTTTCACCAATCTTAGACATTGTTGAACTTAATGCATCTTCTAAACGATTTACCAATCCACGTGATGCACCTTCATCGTTGTTAGTAAATAGCTTTTTCACATCTGCTGGATTATCTTGAAGTGCTTTCCTCAATTCTTTTGGGTCTACGACTAGCTTACCACCATCTAAGTAATTCTTGGATGTTTCAATTCCTATTTGTGTCAAAGAAGTATATTCTCCGCCTGTTTCAACCTTGGAGTACCAGCTCTGCCTTAAATTAAATAATCCTCCTGAAATAGTAGATTCTCCACGAAGCAATCCACTTTTTGCTCGTTCTTCCCACAGTTCGATTTCTTTATCAGACATTTCTTTCTTTTGTTCATCTGTTAACGGTTGGTAATCTCTGAATTTTTCCTCTTGTTGAGAAGAATTTAGCGCCTCGACCACTTCATTGTATTTATCTACAAACTTCATAATAGCTTCATAGGAAGCTTCTACGTCATTGGTGACAGTTAATTTAGCGTTTTTACCATCCGTAGTATTTTTAAATTCAAAGTCAATTCCGTTCAAAGAATAAGAATTGGTTTTAGATTCCATTACTAATCCACTGTTATTATACTCAAACTTAGCATTTTCTCCGCCTTTTTCATTCGCTACATCCATTTTTAGTACAGATTGTAAAAATGATCCATTAGCAAATTGAATCTCAGCACCATCAGGGGCTGTTCCTTGATTGTAATCACCTGTTCTAGTTGTCTCCATAATCACTTTATTCGATTGATTGTCATAAAACATTCGAACATTATTATCATCATTCGATACACGCTTCAGTACATCATTCAGTGTATCTCCTTCCTTTATCGTATAGGAGTACTTCTGTTCATCACCATTTTCATCAAATGTGGAAAATTCAACCTTGGTTCCATGATAGGAAGCGTCTAATTCCTCTGTTGGATCAATCGCAAGTTCTCCTGAACTTACATTAATTGCAGAGCTAGCCAACTGACTTACTTTGACTTGATAAGTTCCATTAGATGTACTCGGTGTAGCTGTTGCTGTAACGGCATCGTCTATCGATGAGCTTACTGATTTCGAATTATACGTATAACTCATTTTCATATCGTACATGAGGTTATCCAGCTCGGTTAATTTCTTATTAATTTCTCGAAATGCATCTCTTTTCCATTCAAGCGTCGTTCTTTCTTGTTCCATTTTATCTAATGGTATTCGTTCAGCACTCATTAGTTTGTTTACGAGTGAATCAATATCCATTCCACTAGCCAATCCGCCAATACGCATCATTATCTCTCCTTTTAAAATATGTCCTATATTTTCTCATCGATTAATATTCCCATGAATTCAGCCATTTCAGCATACATATCTAGCATCTTCTTAGGAGGTATCTCTTTTATAATTTCATCTGTTAATGGATTCACAACAGTGACATAGTACTCATTTAATTTTTCATGGTACTTAAATCGTAAATCTGTTCGCAATGGCTCAATGAAGTTATTCAGCTTAGAAATAGCTGTCTCTAATTGCTTACCTATTACTTCCTCTGTTTGATTTTGTTGTGAGCTGTACCCTTTGTTACCTTCGGATCTTTCCGACATTCTTACTTGGTTGTTACTCTGATCATGAAGCCGTGGATGTGATCCGGTCACTATTTGATCTAACCGCATACCCATATTACTTCCAACCCTTTTCTTTTCTTTTTATATCGGTACATTAGCAAAATTTATTAAATAGAGTGAAACAACTACTTATTTTTTAATAATTGTACTAACTCATTAGAGATGTTAGCAGCCTGATTATTTTCTTCTTTTATGTCTAAATAAAGCTCTTTGCGATAAATATCGATTGATTTTGGAGCACCAATTCCAATTTTTATTTGATCTCCATCAACAGCGAGTACTTTAACTTCAATATCTTCCCCTATTTGGATGGACTCATTTACTTTGCGAGTTAATACAAGCATCTTTTATTCCCCTTTCACTTTCGAAGAGTGCTTTGGTGAAATCGGTGCTCTTGTCGGATATTCATCTGTATTTATAATTAATTGCTTTCCTTTATTCTTAACAGAATTTATAATGATTGGTGCTTTTAAATTAATGGTACTAGAAGTAAAAGGTGCTTTTAATGTAACAATCGAAAGGACAACTACTTCCTCTTCACTAGATAATTGAAGTATCTCTATTATACTTTCATCCAAATTCAACGTATATTCTTCATAAAGATGATAAGGGTTTACTACAATAAAAGCAGTTTCTTTACTAGTAGTAGACTGAAGAATTTGAAATAATGGATTATCGGGAAAATCAAGCAAAACAAATTGTGTTTCATGATTAAATCCTGGTATTCCTGATGGAAAGTCAAGAACACTTGTTGATTCTATAGCTACCTCTCCAAAGTACTTCGTTTCAATACGCATATTACTTCCCCTCTCCTAAGCATAAAGATTAACAACTTCAATGGTTAAATCCTGGTACTGCTTCATACTTACCGCTACTTCTCCCTGTTTATAGTGGTGCTCCACTTTATTCTGTTTTGCTTCAATGATCGGTTTATTGGTTTTTACATCAATATGTACCTTTGATGGTTGATAATTGACTTTTACAGAAAAAAGGGAAGGAATAAAGGCTATCCCTAAAGATTTTTGTGGGGATTGTGAATTTTGTACAGCTTGATTCACTATGGAATCCCCGTCACGTTCTATCTTCATTAATTCCGTCCCCTGCTGAGCACGTCGTCCCATTCCTTCCAGAACTGCGCTTTTTCCTTTTTCGGCGAATTGCTCATTCCTTTTTATAATAGACATACGGTTCATATCAGCAAAAGCTTTAGTTTGGTCAATTTCCAGCTTGGAAGGAGTCTTTGTAATGGTAACTTCTGCTCTTGGCTGTTGTATTGACAAATCTGCTTTCGGCTGTCGAATAGTTTGATCGCCAGGAATCTGTTCGATTTGAATTTTAGCCATTTGTGAATGCATGCGTAGCTGAGGAAATTTCATTACTAACTACTTCCTTTCATTATGTACAAAAGCCCTGTCACCCAAAAGGGGCAGGGCTTATAAAATGTTAACGAAGAAAATCAATAAGTGAAGGCTGAATAATTCTTGAACCTGCAGACAATGCTGCACGATGTAAGCTTTCCTGTGTAATTAAATTGGTTATTGCCTCTTCATAATCTACACTTTCATTTTCAGCCATTGTTTTCTTTGCAATGATCTCTTGTTCACTTAGTCGATTTTCAACAAGCTCCAAGCGATTCATCCTTGCACCTAAATCTGCACGGGCGTTAACTATTTGATTAATACCAGTATCAAGATCTTCAATACTTGCTCCAATACCAGCTTGGTTATCGTTCCCAAGATTTTCTATGAAGGTATCTATTTTATCAAAAAGTTCGTTACCAAATACTTCTTCTCCATTTACGTTTGCTTGAAGTTCAGTACCAGCTGCAACCGGTATTTTTATTGGATCCGTATTAGCATTAAATCCATTTGTTGCGTCGTATGGGGGCTCTGTTGTATTCGTACCGTTAAATATATACTTCCCATTTACTTGCGTATTGGCTATATTAATTAAATGTTCCTTTAACTGTTCAGCCTCTTTTTTTATATTTTCTCGTTCTTCTTCATCGTAAGTACCAGTGCTAGCCTGAACAGCTAATTCTCTTAACTTTTGCATTGTTTGTGTTGCTTTATCTAAAGCAGCATCAGAATTGTCCATCCAGTTATGAACTTCACCTGTATTTCGCATATATTGCTCAGCTTCATTTACTTGGCTGCGAAAATTTATCCCTTTCATCGCTATTACTGGATTATCAGAAGGGCGATTTATTTTTTTCCCTGTACTTACCTGATCCATATATTGATCAAGCTTCGCATAGCTATTTGATAAATTACGGAGCATATTATTTGAAAGCATACTTTGCGTAATTCGCATTATTTTCCCCTACCTTCCAACAAGTCCCATACTATTTATGATTTTGTCTAACATCTCGTCCATTGTAGTCATGCTTCTTGCTGCAGCATTATAAGCGTGCTGAAACCTAATCATATTTGACATTTCTTCATCTAACGAAACACTACTCACCGCCATACGTTGATCTTCCACTTGGGAACGAAGAATGGCTGTGTTGTTCGTCATTCGATTTGCCTCTTGAGCTTTAACACCCATTTCGCCAATTAATGACTGATAGAAACTGTTGATCGAAGTACTCTCTCCCAATGGGTTTCCATTCAAATTCTTATTATTAAATACTTCAGCTAAATTCAGTGCATTTGCACCTTCTCCATCCGTATCATTTGTACTTGCAGCAATTAAATCTGGGTCATCCAAAATGTCTTTATTGACCGTAATTCCTGCCGCTCCATCTTTTCCATCTTTAAACACAAAGAAGTCAATTCCATCAGACCCATCAAGCGCTTTTCCGTTATGGTGAACCTTATTAAATTCTTCTTTTAACGTATTAGCTAGTTTATCAAGATCAGCTAGCATGTCGGTATATGTACCAGTTACATCCCCATCACCATCAAAATCATGACCATATGAATCTATGAATCCTTTTAGTGAGCCATTCGTATTCATTACATCTAATTGCTGACCATTGACTGAAATTCCACTCACGGCAGCATAAGAATCATTACCATATGTTACCTCTATTTCATTTACTTGCTCTTGACCAGTTTGACCATTGACTAACACAACACTTGGGTTAAATGGTTCCCCTTTTTCATTTACAACTTCTATCGTTGCCATACCATCAGCAATTTCTGGAGAGCCTTCGCCACTTTTGGAATAAGTAACTTTAATATTCATTTTATTAGAAAGCTCATCAATTAAACGATCTCTTTCATCGTATAAGTCATTTGGTAAGTAACCATGTGGCTCAAGCTCTTTAATTTGTTCGTTAATATTATGAATTTGCCTTAATAATGCGTTTGTTTCTTTTACAGATGTATCAATCTGGTTCTTCAAATCGGAGCGAATCGATGATAATGATTCGGATAGATAATTGAATGTCTCAGCTACTGCAAGACCACGGTTAGCTACTACTGATCTAGCACCTGAGTTATCTGGATTGACAGCTAAATCTTGTAAGCCATTCCAGAACTGATCAATCGTATGAGAGAGTCCACTATCTGAAGGCTCATTTAAAACTCCTTCCATACGACTTAGTGCATCTGCTCTTGCTGCCCAATAGCCAGATTTACTACTCTCAGCACGGTATTGATAATCTAAAAATTGATCACGAACACGCTGAACAGATCCTGCCTGTACGCCAGTCCCCATTTGCCCTGGTATTTGAGGTCTATTTCTAGAACCTGAAGGATACGGGTTCATGGTCTCAAAATTAACCCGTTGTCTTGTATATCCCTCTGTATTTGCATTTGATATATTGTGGCCTGTTGTATAAAGTGCAGATTGTTGAGCAAAAAGTGCCTGTTTTGCCATTTCTAATCCGTGAAATGTACTCATGTGCTACCTCCTAACGAATTCGTTTACGCTTTCGAGTCAAATACGGAACGTTTTGCTGTATCCGTGTTTTTTTCATTCTTATTTCCGTAATTAATATTGCGTATGGTTGGACTCATAACATCCAGTGATAGTTGTACAAATTGCATAGACTGATTTATTAAAGCGTGATTAAGCTGCTCTAGCTGTTTTAATTTCGTAATCGCCTGTGTTAATACTGTTGTCACTGTCGCTAACTCGTTTTTCTCATGACCATCTTTAGCAATTTCAAGTATGGTGGATATTGTTTTATCTTCACTGGCTACATCCATAGCTTGAAACCATGAATTTACAGCCTGAATTCGGTCCGCTTCTGCTTGTTCCGTTTTCCGAATAAGCTTCCTTTCTTTAACTAACAATCCCTGTAGTTCCTCTAAAGATCCTTTTTTTAATAGATCAGTTTTTAGTTCTGAAAGCTCAATCAGCTTATGGTGAAGGTCAACCAATACATCCATGGCTTCTTTTATTTTTTGCAAAGTCAATGACAATCCTCCCTATTCAGAACTTCATTTATTTTTTGACAGATTAGTAGGCAGTGAATTCTCTTCGTAACAGATAAATGCTCGATTCAATCATCATTCTCCCTGCCCATACCTTTTTACTACATTTGGTAGTGCTTTATTTTCCTGACCAAAAATCAATCATTTTTTCAGCTGTTTTGTCATAATTCACTTTATATTCTCCCGCTTCAACCGCTTCTTTTAATTTCTCAACACGTGCTGAACGAGCAGGATTCGGTTTTTCGTCTTCCTGTAATTGCTTTGCCTGATTAGAAATTTCAATTTGATCTTTTTTCATATCGTGTTTTACTTCCACTTGTTTGTTTATTTGTTGTTTATACGGATTATAATTAGGTTGATTCAATCCATTAATTTTCACTTCCACTCACCTCTTTTGAAAGCTATAACCGGTATCCATTTTATCATTATTAATATCGGTTGTTATACCGGAAAGTTTAAGGAAAAATATTATTTATCAAACATATAGTATGTTTTAACCTTGTCTTTTTTTTGTTCTTGTTTCATCCGCTGCTCATGTTCCTCATATCGCTGTAGCTCTTGTTTTAATTTCTCTGAACAACGTTGACATAGTTTTCCTGATGTAATGACTTCCCCACATTTTTCACACGGATATCCCACGTTCGGAAATTCGGTGGGTCGAAGCCTTTTTTCCTTCACAAACTTGATGATTAGCTCTTCATCAACTCCTGTTTGTTGAACAATTTCACTTAATGTCGCCTCTCGATTCTTGCGCTGTCGTAAAAATTGATAAACCTTTTGAAATGCCTCTTCCTCCCGTTTGTAGCAATTTTGACAAATATCACGAACTCCTTTTACAAATAAGTTGTCACAACGAGAACAATTTGCCAATTCAGCCATTGAAAATTCCCTCTTTTCATTTACATATATATTTTTTCGTACTTTAACCCCTAATTAAGGTAAAACCAAAAACCTCCGGACAACCATTCTCCTTTAGCACTTTTCCTGCATGTCTTAGCGTCGTTCCGGTTGTATATATATCATCGACAAGTATGACTGGTTTGTTAATACTTTTAGTAATGGTAAATGGATTTATCGACTGAATTCTTTCTTTCCTCGATTTTTTCGATTGCTTTTCACCTTCCATACGATGCAATACGAGTTCAGATTTAATTGGTAGAAAATCTGCTAAAATTTTTGCTTGATTAAAACCACGCTCTTTTTCCCTATCTTTGCTTAATGGAATAGGTACGGCTATCGCATGTTTTTTCATGGCAGCAAATGTAGGAGTAAACCCCTTTCTCACTGCGTCGCGGAATATATTGCCCAGTTCAACGTCTCCACGATATTTCCATTTCGCAATAAGTTCTTGCATAAATATATTATATTGAAAAATAGAATAATTAAAAACGAGTGTATCACGTTCCTTCTCCTTTTCCCACCTTTGGCAATCGAAGCATATTGCTTGATCACATTGTCGACTACATTTGTGGCAACGATCCCCATCAATTTTTTCTAACAGTGAGTCACAATACACACATAGTTTTTTTATATCTGGAAAAAAGAAATTTTGCCAGGTCAGCTGCTGTATGATTGGTTCGGAGCACCATAAACAATACAATTTTTTAAAACCCTCCCTGTTTATTCATTTCTTTTATCATTTCAACTGCTTTGATCATAGCTATTGTTTTACCGTCATGAAAGAAAATAATTTCACCGGTAGGATCATCAAAACTTCTTCCAGCCCGCCCTGCGATTTGGACAAGGGCCGCTTCATCGAATACTTCATGTCCTGCATCAAGCACAGCAACATCAACAGCTGGAAACGTAACACCACGTTCTAAAATAGTAGTTGTCAATAATACTTGGATTTCTTTTTCACGAAATTGTTTGATCTTCCAATTCCTATCTTCATCTTGAGCATGTACGCAACTTAATGCCGAGGGCATTATAATAATCCCATGCTTTAGAAAAAACGTCGTAAGCGATTTTTCAAATTTTCTCGTGATTTCTACCGTTGGTAAAAAAATGAGTAGCTGTCTACCTTTATTTTCCCTCTGTTGTATCCAGTGAAGTAGTGCTGGTGGTGGAGTTGAATATTGAAGGTTTTTTCTTAATGATCTACATAGTTTTAATTTTGGAATTGGTAGTGGATATCCATGAAATCTTATTGGGACAAAAGTATACGACAATTGCTTTGTTGCCATTTGTAATCGGAATTTCAATCTGGGTGTAGCGGTTAAATAGATGGTAGTGCTGTTTAGCTTCTTTGCTCGCTTAGCGGCAAAAGCAAGGGATGGATCCTTATGATAAGGGAATGCATCAATTTCATCGATAATTATTAAGTCAAAGGCATGTTGAAAACGTAAGAGCTGATGAGTAGTACAGATAACCACTTGAGCAGTTGCTAATTTAACTTTACTCCCCCCATATAATGCATCTATAGGTACAGTTGAAAATGCTTTTTTAATACGAGGTTTTAATTCTAGAACAACATCTGTTCGGGGGGTTGCTATACAAATTCTCATTCCATACCGGAGAGCTTCCTCCATTCCTGGAAAAAGCATCTCAGTTTTTCCAGCTCCACAAACAGCCCAAATGAGCAAGGTGCTTTCCCGTTTCTGTATAGTCTGTACAATGCGTTCTGCTGCTTTAGCCTGCGCAAGTGTTAATTCTCCGTTCCAAGAACAAGCAGCTTCATATTTTTTCCAAGTTGGTATGGCTCCACTCCATATATAAAGGCATTCAGATTTAATAACTTTTCCCATCTCAATACATTTTCTACAATAGATAGAAGCTTTATCAAGGCTAGAAAATAAAAATCTATGTCGATTACCACAACGCTGGCATTTCCAAGTAAAACGCTCACGTACTATTGATGGTACTGGAGTAATAAGGCGATGATTTAGGAGTGTGTGAAATTGTCTATCATCTAGAGGTATCTCTTTTCTTAATAGTAACTTTCCGGAGAGTAATAAGGCGATGGTATCTAAATGGAGAGCCTTCATTTGCTGCAAATAAAATCACTTCCTTTCTCTAAAAAGTATGGTTATCTAATTATAGATAAAGTGAAGCTTCAATCCGTGGGGGGGTTTTGGATTGTTAGGTGAACCAATCGGACATTTACTGGCAGTTGATCCCACTCTTATCCATAGTGGTTCACTTTATTGCTTAAGGTGGGGGCTTACTGCCAGTTATATGCGAGGATAAAGAAGTGGTAGAGGGTAATTCAGTAAAAAATGAATGATAGTTTTTATGGAGAAATTGAGGCTTTACGATAGAGCTATCCTTCCAATGAGTAGACAGGAGCTGCATATTAGGCAGCTCCATAAGTTGAAGCTTATTTCTTATACCAGCCTACACCGAGTGCACCTTCACCGAGGTGTGTTCCAATAACAGGACCAAAGTAGCTAATCGAAGTATCCATCTCTGGATACTTCTCCAAAAAGCTTTTTTGCAACGCAATGGCATCTGATTCAGCGTTTGCATGGATAAAAACAACTTTTAATTGCTTGCCTTCACCTGCATCCTCATCCAATAATCCTAGGATCCGATTAATTGCTTTTTTCTTTGTACGGATTTTTTCAAAAGGAACAATTATTTTATTAACAAAATGTAAGATTGGCTTAACCTGTAATAAGCTCCCTACGATTGCTTGGGCACCATTTAACCTTCCACCACGTTGTAAATTACTTAGGTCATCTACCATGAAATAGGCCCGTAGTGATGACTTTATTTCATCAAGGCGTTCCATAATTTTCGTTGGTTGTTTACCTTCTTGTATCATTTCAACTGCCTCTAATACATAAAACCCCTGTGCCATACAGCTTATTTCAGAGTCATAGGGATACACTTCTATACCTTCAACCATTTCTCCTGCACTTGCAACTGCTTGATACGTACCACTAATACCACTAGAAAGATGAATAGATATGACCGCATCATAATCCTTGGCTAATTCTTCTAATTTGGACGTGATTAACCCTATAGATGGCTGTGATGTTTTTGGAAGTTCCTTTACCTCTCTTAATTTCTCGTAAAATTGATCGGTTGTAATATCTATTTCTTCTTGAAAGGATGCTTCTTCAAACTGAACGCTTAAAGGAACCATATGTATCTGTTTTTCTTCACGAACATCTTTGATTATGTAAGCTGTACTATCTGTCATTACAGCGATTTTCATGACACCTTCTCCTCTTTACTAATGTTTTACGGTCATCAAATTAGTACTATTTGAATAATTTTCATGTGTTTGTAGTAACTGTTATATAAAGTGAACCTTCCATCCGTGGGGGGTTTTGTTTTTCCCCACGGATGGTTAGTACCACAAGGGTATGACCTAAAGGCCCTTAAACCAATCGGACATTTACTGGCAGTTGATCCACACTTATCCATATTGGTTTCACTTGATTGCTTAAAGTGCGGATCTTACTGCCAGTTATATGCAGGATAAAGTGAAACTTCCATCCGTGGGGGTTTTGTTTTTCCCCACGGATGGTTAGTACCACAAGGGTATGACCTAAAGGCCCTTAAACCAATCGGACATTTACTGGCAGTTGTTCCACACTTACCCATATTGGTTTCACTTTATTGCTTAAAGTGCGGATCTTACTGCCAGTTATATGCGGGATAAATCCGACATTGGTATTAATTCTATTTTATATATTTCGTAGCTAAAAAATAGCGTTTCAATAGTTTCTGTCATCTGCCCTGTTTCCATACTCTATTCACAAAAAGACGTCGCTACTAACTGCTGCACGTTAACTAGCACTAATGTTATATTACACTCATTTATTTTACATGAACCTATTAAAAAATGCATCAGTAAAGTGAAAAAAGCACGTGCATACTTCAAGTTAAAACGAAGGTAATTGGAGCATTTCTATGGTTCCTTTAAAGCTGATACAGATACTATGCCGGAAACTATCACCAAATGGATTCATATTCATAGAGCGAATGAATTATAATATACAGGACTTCGTATTAGCAAGCAAAAATATACGATAAAAAAATAACTCTGATACCTTCTTACGTAGTATCAGAGTAAACATCTATCATATATTAAAAAGGAAATGTAGCAGAACATCATGTGAATGGCTAGACTACTTCAACCCAACCTTTTCGTATCGCTGAAACAACAGCTTGTGTACGGTCATTTACATTCATTTTCTGTAAAATGTTACTAACATGGTTCTTAACCGTTTTTTCACTAATATACAGCGTTTCTGCTACTGCACGGTTGCTTTTTCCATCTGCTAACAGCTGTAATACTTGACATTCTCTTTTTGTTAATAAATGTAATGGCTTGCGATATTCAATACCATTTTCTGAAATATTAGAGGCATTTTCTTTAGCAAGTCTCCGATATTCCATAACTAAATTATGTGTAACTTTTGGATGAAGGTAGGAACCACCGTCACTAACAACCTTTATCGCATCAATTAATGCATCTGAATCCATTTCTTTTAGTAAGTATCCTTGCGCCCCTGTTTTTAAAGCATGGGTCACATAGCTTTCGTCATCATGTATCGATAGAATAATAACGTTTGTATTTGGAAAATAACGAACTAAATCAGATGTTGCCTGTACCCCATTCATATTTGGCATATTTATATCCATTAATACGACATCAGGATTATTTTCCTTAACCAGCTTAGCTGCGATTGATCCATCGTCGCCCTCTGCTACAACTTCAAAAGAAGGCTCAAAGTCTAATATTCTCTTTACTCCTTCACGAAATAGCTTATGATCATCAATTAATACAATACGTATTTTTCTTTCTGTGTTCATCGTTATGTTCCTCCTACATCTTATTCTATTCATTTACCCTAGTAGTTTACTATGATAGAACTATGTTCTCTCTTTATTTTAAGTAAGGTGAGATAAAACTCTATTTAACCTATTATACCGCTATGAGGGTACATAGGGAACCTTAATGGAGATAGTTGTACCTTTTCCTATCATGGATTTAATATCCATTTTTCCTTCTAGCATCTCTACGCGTTCACGCATTCCAATTAATCCAAACGACTTATCTCGCTTCATGGATGGGTCAAATCCCTTTCCATTATCTTTAATAATCATCGTTAAATTATTTTTTGCTATTTCAAGCTTAACCTGAATTAACGATGCTTCAGCGTGTTTTACCGCATTTTGTAGCGCTTCCTGTACGAGCCGAAAAAAAGCAATCTCATATTTCTGATTTAATCGCTTTTCTTCTCCCATAGATGTAAACTCAATTTTCAAATCGTTATAGTCAGAAATAGTAGCGACATATTTTTTTATCGTAGGTATTAGTCCTAAATCATCAAGCGCCATTGGTCTAAGGTCATATATAATTCTACGTACTTCATATAAAGAAGAGCGGATCATCTTCCTAACACTCTTAATCTCAATAAGTCCTTGATCGATATCCTGCTTACGGAAATTTCTTTCTACCAATTCAGAACGCAAGAGGATATTCGCAAGCATTTGTGCTGGGCCGTCATGTATTTCTCTAGAAATCTTTCTTCGTTCTTCTTCCTGTGCTTCAATAATTTTCAGACCAAATTCTTGTTTTTCCTTTGCTTCTTCAATCATTTCGTTCACTTGTCGAAAATCATCATGTAAATAATTTAGTACGACAGAGATTTTCCCAGCCAATCCTTCTGCTCGCTCTATCGTCTGATTTAAAGAAATCAACCTT
Organism: uncultured Virgibacillus sp.; assembly: GCF_947495635.1. NCBI lineage: Bacteria > Bacillati > Bacillota > Bacilli > Caryophanales > Bacillaceae > Virgibacillus > uncultured Virgibacillus sp. The sequence continues at coordinate 17,722 of NZ_CANMAB010000075.1, forward strand.
CGCTCCAGATCGTCTCGCTTTTCACGTAAAACACTTTCTTCCTGACGCAGAACAGCTAGCTTTGTTTGCATGGCATGTGTCATTTCGTACACTTCTCGTATCTCATTTTCAGAATAACGATCAAAATATTTGCTAACTTCAGCTAACCGTTGTCGAGAAAATCGGACTTTTTGCTCGAGCTGATCCCCGTCTTCGATATGTTGCATTACCTTGACCTTTGTTTCCTTCAATTCCTTAACGAGATGTTCATGTTCATTTCTAGCTTCTTCACTAATGTTAAAAATTTCATCTTTGCTGTTCTCAACCACTTCAATCATTTCATTGATAATATAATCTAATGCTCTATCACTGATTTTCTGCGCCATCATTATCCACCAACCTATGTTATAATTATACGCACATATTAATATTTTTTATAGGGTCTTTTTGCATACTTAGTGATTATTTATTGTGAAACTTTTTTCTTATGGTATGTTAATTTTTATATCCCTTATTCTATCATGCTTGAATAGGAGGAGTGAACACAGGTGCTAGATAGTTATTTAACAGTAAAACTTGAAGGTCGAGATGAGCTAACCATCCAAAAATCTCGTTTTATCGGCTACGTTAAGCGTGTAGAGACAGAAGAAGCTGCACAGTCATTTATCCAAGAAATAAAAAAGAAGCATCATGATGCCACACACAATTGCTCAGCCTATCTAGTAGGTGAACATGATCAAATTCAAAAGGCAAACGACGATGGTGAACCAAGCGGGACTGCTGGTGTTCCAATACTAGAAGTATTAAAAAAACAACACCTAAAGGATACGGTTGTGGTTGTTACCCGTTATTTTGGTGGTATAAAATTAGGTGCTGGTGGTTTAATCCGCGCCTACGGAAGTACTACTTCACAAGCGATTAAGACTACTGGTGTAGTAAAACGTCAACGGATGCAAGGTTTTTCGGTTACGGTTGATTATACGCAATCAGGGAAGCTAGAACATGAAATTCGTCGTTCCAAATATCGATTAGAGGGGATAAACTATTCAGACAAAGTAGAGTTTGTAGTCTTCGTTGAAATTGGTCAAGAAGAGGAATTTAAAGAAACGATCGTAGATTTAACAAGTGATCAGGCTGTAATGACTCCAACGAATACGATTTATATGGAAATAGATATGAATTGATATTAAGGAAGCTGAGACAAAACACAACTTCTTTACTCAAAATACGAATAATCATGTTATCAATAGGATTATCATCGCCGCACTGTGAAACTATACGCTCTTTCCGTGGGCACGGCCTCAGCTAACCTGGTAAAGAAAAACACGTTATCAAGCGGATCTTCGGACGCGTGCTGTTCCCGCCGGAGTCTCGCCTATTTCAGGTGCTAAATTATAATTTTCATCAAAAACGAACGATAATTAATTTTAACTAATTAGGTGGTTACCCCCAAAAGTTAGAGTTTATACTATGCAGCTGATTGGCTGGATTGCGTTCGGTACTCAACTGGACTCAGCCCAGCCAATTTTTCCTTTATTCGTTCATGATTATACCAGTAGATATATTCTTCAATCCGACTTTTTAATTCTTCATAGCTTACTAATTTTTCACCATAATACATTTCTTGTTTTAAAATGCCAAAGAAATTCTCCATTGGTGCATTGTCTGCACAGGTGGCTTTGCGCGACATACTTTGGAATATTTTATTTTCTTTTAGTGTCCGCACCCACTGATTGTGTTGGTAATGCCAGCCTTGATCGGAGTGGATCGTAGTGCGGTAGATTGCCCGACTCTTCAGTATCTCTATTAATTCTTTTAAAGGGGTCATGACAAGGTTTAATGTTGGCCGTTTTTTGATGTCATACGTAATAATTTCTCCGTTATAAAGGTCAAGAATCGGATTTAAATATAACTTCTCTTCGCCTAGACATTTGAATTCCGTTATGTCTGTTACTAACTTTTGAAGTGGAATAGATGTGTTAAAACGGCGAGACAATCGGTTTTTCGCCACTTTTCCAACGTTCCCCTTATAGGAATTGTATTTACGGGATTTCCGCATAAATTTCACACATTTTAATCCCAATTCTCGCATAATGCGATACACTTTTTTATGGTTGATAACATATCCTAATTTCTTTAGTTCTCCTGTAATACGTTTATAGCCATAACGTTCATGGAACTTTTTAAATAAATCTGTAATGATTTCTTTTAATACTGTGTCCGAATCTTCTCTTCCAAAATTTTTCACATGATAGTGATAGGTTGCTTCAGGAATACCCACAATAGGAAAAATATCTTTTAATCGGAATCCTTCTTCT
>NZ_CANMAB010000076.1:0-19987 GCF_947495635.1 uncultured Virgibacillus sp.
AATTCTTCACTATATTTAGCCACAAAAACACCCCCTGAAATTAGATTTTTTACTCTAACTTCAGGGGGTCGGTACCTAATTTCAAATAATTATCGTTCGTTTTTTATTGTTTCTTCATTCTTTTGTCTCAGCCTTTTTCACACATATAACTGTCAGTAATACCCCTACTTCAAGCAATAAAGTGAAACCAATATTGGTAATTGGGATCGACTGCCAGTGAGTGTCCGATTGGTTCAATTGACAATCAGTAGGAGATAAATAACCCCCACTGAATGTAGTTTCACTTTATCTATGTGATAAGCAAATATCTATCCTCGTCTTCCGCCTCTACCTCCACGCTTTGTATCCGTGTTACGTCTCAGGGTAGCTAAATTTTCTTCACTTGTCTTTAAGAATTTAGCCATTTTATCTTCAAAACTTTCTTTAGGTCTATATTTATTCCCTGAACGGAATCCATTAGAATTTCGTCCGCTACTAGGACGTGATGAACGTTGCTTGACAGGGCGTTCAATTGCCTTTTTGATAGATAATGCTACTTTACCATCGTTTTCACTAAGTATTTTAACTTCTACCTCGTCGTCAACTTTCAAATGGTCATTTACGTCTTTCACATAGCTATCTGCAACTTCGCTAATGTGAACAAGTCCTGTCTTACCATCTGGTAGTTCTACGAATGCTCCGAAATTAGTGATACCCGTTACTTTACCTTTTACTTTACTGCCTATTTCAATCGACAAAAAAGTTCCCCCTTATTCCTTTTAAAAGCAATTAATTATAACAAATTTCGAATTCAATTACAATGTAGCTATAGGTCTATTGTATGGAAATCATGGTTTTTTCACAAACAAAAGCTATCAGTAAGAAATATGAAATAGGTTATACTAGGATTGAACTCGTTATAAAAAAATAATACCTGCGGTAGTATGTTAAAAGAGAAGAGATCCATCATCGCTTTACTAAGTACGGAAGATGCTACTTCTTCAGTGAACGTATTACATTTAATGCCCAAATATACTATACGAGAGGGATTAATTATTATGAAAGTCAGAATACAATTTACCTATCAAACACCTATGGGAGCTAATACTAGCTTTCAGTCAGAAGAAATGAAAGCATTAGACGCTTTATTACTTGTAGACGACATGGAAAAAACTGGACGAGTGAAACAATTAACATTTATAGATACCCAAGATATTGCTTGGTCACAAAAGGAATTGAAACGTTATTTTGAAGAGATAGAAGAAGAGCCACACGATGTTTACATTTACTTTGATGGAGGGTTTGATCAGCAAAGAAAGAAATCTGGTCTGGGATGTGTGATTTATTATCAACAGAATGGGAAATCCTTTCGAATTCGAAAAAATGCAACTGTTGGAGAACTCGATTCAAACAATGAAGCCGAGTATGCCGCACTTCATTTTGCATTAAAGGAATTGGAGTCACTCGACGCCCAACATTTACAGATAACCGTTAGAGGAGATTCACAAGTTGTAATTAATCAGTTAAAGGGTGAATGGCCATGCTACGAAAAGACACTATCTGGCTGGGCTGGTCGTATTGAAACAAAATTAACGTATCAATCTATTGAACCACAATATGAACTTATTCCACGAAAGAATAATAATGAGGCAGATCGACTGGCCACACAAGCATTAGAAAATATTGAAATTTCTAGCAAGAAAGAAGTATAGTCATTTAGACAGAAAATAATAGTGATTAGAGAATTTCTTTGAAGGAGTATTACCAGTACAATACAATTTTGATTTGATCAACTGTTCACGTGTAAATTCATTATGCTTTAAATAAGAAAAATCTTGATTTTAGAAAAACTAAAGGCTGAGATTATGTTAAACTAATGCAGTATTAAATAAATTGTAATGAAGGTGTTTTTTTGAATAATCCACGAATTGGAATGGTAGGTTTAGGATCTATAGCCCAGAAAGCATATTTACCAATTCTTGCAAAAGAAACGGATTGGTCATTTGTTGGTGCATTTTCTCCCAATAAACAAAAACGAAAGCAAATCTGTGGTCAGTATCGTATTGGTGATTTTCATCGTATGGCAGAACTGGCAAATCAATGCGATGCTGTGTTAGTGCATAGCTCTACAGATTCGCATTATGAGGTTGTATCTGCGTTATTATCTAATGGTGTAGATGTTTATGTTGATAAACCATTAGCAGCATCAATGACGGAAGCTGAGAAATTAGTTGAATTAAGTAAGAAGTATAATAGAAAGCTAATGGTTGGATTTAATCGTCGTTTTGCACCAATGTATGTAGCCATAAAAGAGCTCGCAACGGATGCAGCTTCGATCCGAGTCGAAAAGCACAGATTGAACAGTATTGGTCCTGGAAATGTTGAATTTACTATGCTCGATGATTATCTTCACGTAGTCGACACAGTACGATGGCTTGGCTCTGATCGATTAGAGGTATTATACGGAGATATTCAGGTGAATAGGGAAAACCAGCTTCTCTATACGCAACACCTATTTAAATCTGGTAATCAACCAATGACGACAGCAATGCATAGGAGTGCAGGTGCAAATTTAGAGAAAATTGAGCTTATAGTAGATGGAGCAATTATACGTGTTAAGAATATGAATGTGACAGAAGTTGAAAAAGAAAATGCCGTGACTACTACTAGTGCATCATCTTGGGAATCCATCGTAAAACAAAGAGGGTTTGAGGATGCAGTAAGTCATTTTATAGATTGCGTCCGCCAAGATGAACAACCGGTAGTTGATGGGGAGGAAGGATTAAAATCACAGGCCCTACTTGATCAATTATTAAAATGAGCGTTTTCTTGCTCTGTAAGTGATCTATCCCACATATAACTGGCAGTAAGACTCCACTACAAGCAATAAAACGAAACCATTATTGATAAGTAGGGATCAACTGCTAGTTAATGTCCGATTGGTTCAGAGACCTTTAGGTCAAACCCTTGTGGTGCTTACCATCGTGGGGATAAACAAACCTCCTTACGGATGGAAGTTTCACTTTATATTTAAAAAATCATCGATCATTAAGTAGAATGGAATGTTAAGTGGTGACAAAAGAGAATTCAACAGTTTGCTTTAGAAGTTCAATTGTTATCGTAGTTTAAACATTAAAACGACCTACTTTTCTATAAAGATTGTGCTCCTAAGGAGGTGTGATATGGATCAAGCAATAAACATAAAAGAAAAATTGACAAAGTTTAACGATTATTGGTCCCCAAAAGTGATTTCTGAGATGAATGACTATCAGTTTAAGCTAGTAAAAATCATAGGTGATTTTATATGGCATGATCACAAAGAAACAGATGAAGTGTTTATTGTCATAGATGGTGAGATGAAAATAGCTTTCCGTGATGGAGAAGTCCATCTTAGTAAGGGAGAAATGTACGTTATACCAAGAGGTGTCGAACATAAACCATTTGCTTCAGAGGAATGTCATGTAATGATTGTTGAGCCCAAGGGTGTTATAAATACTGGAGAAACAGTTTCACCATATACTGCTGAGAATGATGTATGGATATAACCGAAGTAGACATTAACAAAGTTGTAAGGAGAACAGATATGAAAATGGTTTTAAGTAGGGTTTCAACTTACTTGTTTGTAGTTGGATTAGCAGCCTATTTTTCTTTTTTATTTGGGATTGCTAATTTCTTGCTTATTGGTATAATAGCGTCCACTCTAGGTCTTATTGTCGCCTTTTTTGGTGAAAGAAGCATTTATAAAAAGATAGGTATTATAGGTAATGCGCTAATTATATTAATTGGTATTATATTTTCTATTGTAGTAGTCGCTTTGTTTTGGAAATAATCGATTTAATCGCTTATATTCTATTACATTGACACAAAAATTGTCTCTGCCTCCTTGACAAATAACAAGCTATCATGATAGCATTAATACGTTATTCATCGTAGCACCAGTGCTACAACCGCGCAGAACAGGTTGTAAACTCTTCGTTGAGTACCTGTATGGCGAGTCTGAGTTAATCAAGGAGGTGCAAGAAGTATGTACGCTATTATTGAAACAGGTGGTAAACAAATCAAAGTAGAAGAAGGTCAAGAAATCTACATTGAAAAAGTTGCTGCTGAACAGGATGAAGCTGTTACGTTTGAAAAAGTTCTTTTCGTAGGTGGAGATGACGTGAAAGTTGGAGCACCATATGTTGAAGGTGCGACAGTCACTGCAAAAGTTGCAAAGCACGGTCGTCAAAAGAAAGTAACTGTATTCAAATATAAACCAAAAAAGAATTACCATCGTAAACAAGGCCATCGTCAGCCGTATACGAAATTGGTAATTGACAAAATTAACGCATAAGGAATTTGCTGATGATTCGAGTAACTGTATTTCGTACAAATGAGCGCATTACAGCGTTTGAACTTTCTGGACATGCTGATAGTGGTCCTTATGGCTATGATCTTGTTTGTGCAGGGGTATCAGCTGTATCAATTGGAACGATTAATGCGGTTATGGCTTTATGCGAAGTAGACCTTATCATTGAACAAGGTCAAGATGGTGGTTATCTTCATGTAACCATACCTGCTTCCATTTCGGAAGAAAAAATGGAACAGATTCAGTTATTATTTGAAGGTATGATTATCTCGTTAACTTCGATTGAACAAGAATATAGTGATTTTATACAGATTGAAAGTAAATAAGGAGGTGCATAGCTATGTTACGTCTGGATTTGCAATTTTTCTCACAGAAAAAAGGTGCAGGTAGTACAAAAAACGGTCGTGATTCAGAATCAAAACGCCTAGGTTCAAAGCGTGCCGATGGTCAATTTGTAACTGGTGGATCAATTCTTTACCGTCAACGTGGAACGAAGATTTATCCAGGTGAAAACGTTGGTCGTGGTGGGGATGATACACTTTTCTCTAAAATTGATGGCGTTGTAAAATTTGAACGTTATGGTCGTAACCGTAAAAAAGTAAGTGTATACCCTGTTGCTCAAGAAGCATAAGGTAGAAGAAAAACTCCAGCCAGTTCGTTGGCTGGAGTTTTTTTGAATTTAAAATTTTCTTGTATTTAAAAGCATAATGACCTTTCTATCTTTTTCTGCTATACTTTTCAACAAATGGGAGGGTGAAACATGAAAGATAGGGATGTTATGGAACTTCTGCAGCATTATAGACATGACTTAATGAACCATTTACAAGTAATTCATGGCTATGCTTCGATGGGGAAAATAGAAAAAGTAAAGAAGAAAACGAATGATACAATCTCTCTTTATCAACAAGAGCGGAAGTTAATGCATCTTCAAGGAAATGAATTCTTTTTATGGATAATTCAATTCCAGCATATGTATGAAGACGTGCGATTAGTGTACCATATACATACAGAAAATAAGGATATTCATGAATCAGATAAGCAGTTAACGAGCCAATGTAAAAAAATCGTTAAGTTGATACAATCTATGAATGAAGGACTTGAATTAATAACTATTGAGCTACACATACAAGCAATACAAAATGATAAATTAGAAATTAGGTTCATGATCAGCGATCTAGAGGAAAAAAGAGAACTGTTAATTGAAGAGATAAGGCGCATGGAGGCTAAGTATGCTATGACGACTTTATACAAAGATGAGTGGTTGCAGTGTAGCTTCTCTGTACCATGTCATTGAATGAGGTGAAAAGATGTTTGTCGATCAGGTTAGTGTTTATGTTAAGGCTGGGGATGGAGGCAATGGTTTAGTTGCGTACCGAAGAGAAAAGTATGTTCCAAAAGGTGGACCAGCTGGAGGAGATGGCGGAAATGGAGCAGATATCATTTTTAAAGTTGATGAAGGATTAAATACCTTGATGGACTTTCGCTACAATCGTCATTTTAAAGGAAAACGTGGGGAGAACGGTATGAGTAAAAATCAGCATGGTCGGAATGCAGAACCGTTGATAGTTCCTGTCCCACCGGGTACAACGGTAACGGATGAAGAAACAGATGAAGTGATAGCTGATCTAACCGTTCATAATCAGCAGGCTGTAATCGTTAAAGGAGGTAGAGGTGGAAGGGGGAATTCAAGGTTTGCAACCCCTCGTAACCCAGCTCCAGATATGGCTGAAAATGGTGAGCCTGGACAAGAGCGTACAATTCGAGTGGAGTTAAAGCTGATAGCAGATGTAGGGTTAGTTGGTTTCCCAAGTGTAGGTAAATCCACCTTTCTATCCGTTGTAAGTGCTGCAAAGCCAAAAATAGCTGATTATCATTTTACGACACTTGCACCAAATCTTGGTGTCGTTGAAACGAGTGATCAGCGAAGTTTCGTCATGGCTGACCTACCAGGATTAATTGAAGGTGCTCATGAAGGGATTGGATTAGGGCATCAATTTTTAAGGCATGTGGAACGAACACGAGTAATTGTTCATGTGATTGATATGGCAGCAACTGAGGGGAGAGACCCATATCAGGACTTTGTAAAGATAAATGAAGAACTGCAAGAATATGATCAAAAACTCATGCAGCGCCCGCAAATTATTGCTGCAAATAAAATGGACATGCCTGGTGCAGTAGACAACTTAGAAAAATTTAAACAAGCTTTAAATGGAACATATCCGATTTATGAAATATCTGCGCTTACGAAAGCAGGGCTAAGAGATATTTTATTTGCAATAGCAGATATATTGGAGACCACTCCAAAAATTGTTGAGGAAGAGGATGAAAGCCGAGAAGAGGAGAAAGTCGTATATCGTTATCATCAGGAAGATGCGCCTTTTAAGATTACGAGAGATGATGATGGTGCTTACGTATTGTCTGGAGCAAAGATTGAGAAGTTATTTAAGATGACAGACTTTACACGTGACGAAGCAGTTCAACGCTTTTCTAGACAATTGCGTGGAATGGGTGTAGATGATGCTTTACGAAAACGTGGTGCAGAGGATGGAGATACCATTCGATTATTGGATTTTGAATTCGAATTTATTGAGTAAAACAAAAATATAAAAATAATTAAAGGCAAGTAGTGAATATCTGGTGAAATGGGAGCATTAAGGGGGATAACGGTTTGACAGCAAAGATAGGTTATTTAGGACCAAAAGGGACGTTTACAAAATTAGCGGTTGATACAGCTTTTAATGGGGAAACGAAGCATAGTTTTGATACGATACCAGAATGTATTGATGCAGTAGAAGCAGATGAAATTGATGTCGGAGTTGTGCCTTTAGAAAATGCTATTGAAGGTACAGTACAGTTGACTGTTGATTACTTGGTACACCAAGTAAGAATCCCGATTATGTCGGAAATCGTTGTGCCAATTCAACAGCATCTCCTTGTCTCTCCTGATTTTTCAGGTGCTTTAACAGACGTAGAAGAGGTACATTCACACAGTCATGCAATTGCTCAATGTCATCAATATCTTCATAAGCATTTAAGTCAAGCCAGGCTGTGCTATACGTCTTCAACTGGTAAAGCTGCACAAATGGTTAGTGAAACTAATAAACCAATCGCGGCTATAGGTAATAAACTAGCTGCAAAAACGTATGGACTTCGTATGATTCAGGAAGATATTCATGATTTTCCAAACAATCACACAAGGTTTGCCGTATTAAGTAAAAATAAAGCGTCTGTTCATATTAATCATTCCGTACAGTCAGAAAAAACGACGCTATTAATTACACTGCCTAGTGATTATGCTGGTGCGCTTCATCAGGTATTGTCTGCATTTTCATGGCGAAAGATGAATCTTTCCAAGATTGAATCTAGACCAATGAAAACAGGTCTTGGAAATTATTTTTTCATTATTGACGTGAACCAACCGTATGATGATGTTCTTTTTCCAGGCGTTCGAGGTGAATTAGAAGCATTGGGTTGCAAGGTAACTATGCTTGGAACTTATCCGGTTTATCAAATGGATGTATAAGGTAGCTGTAAAGTTACGCATCATTTGACGTTGTAACGATCGGACCTATGTTTTCTTATGACCATCTGCTTTTTATAAAAATAGCTACCTGCTTTTATAGTTGGGTGGCTATTTTTATGTTCATTGCAGTTATATGAGCTCTTCGGTGAACGACTGTTATAATAGCTAGTTAAATTAATCAACATTTAAACTTTTGTTGCATATGTTGGTATAGAGTAATTAGCCCAGATATGAAATGAAAGGAGTTTGATTAATTTTGAAGATACACATCGTACAAAAAGGGGATACACTTTGGGAAATTTCCCAGCAATATGGAGTAGATTTTGAAGAGCTAAAACAGCTTAACAGCCAAATTTCTAGTCCTGATATGATTATGCCTGGGATGAAGATAAAAATTCCAGGATCCACCAAAGCTGTGAAGCAGACACAAATGCAGCATAAGCCAAAAGAACAAGTGAAAACACCGTATAAAGATGTTTCTCCAAAGCCGTTACCTGTTATAAAAGAAGATGATAAGGAGAAACAAAAAATGATGAAGCCAGAAATGCCTGTACATCAAATGCCACCTATGCCGGCTCAACCAATGATGCAGATGCCGGTTATGGAGCAAGAATTCCAAAATTACACGACTATTAATTTTCCACAAATGCATATGCCAAAGCAACCTGAGCCAAAGCCTGCTAAGAAAGAGGAGCCTAAAAAAGAAAAACCTCATGTAAAACCAATGCCTCAACCGCAGGTACCTATGGTGCCATTATGCTGTTATGTGATGGATCCTTGTTATCCACCAGTACCATTTCAAATGATGGGGCCAGCTCCACAGGGATATTACGGCGCGCCACACCACGGTTACCCAATGCCACAAGTACAGGGTGCAATGTACGGCCAAGACAAAGATTGTGGATGTGGTGGTTCAGGTTCTCACGAAATGTATAGGAATCCAGAGTATCAAGTCCCGCCACAATCACAGCAACCAACTAGTCAATCACCTAACCTTTATCCACCTTTAGGGCAAGAAATGTACCAGTCTCCTCATCCAATGCCACCTGGTTATATGCCTTATGCAAATCTAAATAACCAGTCCGCTAATGGAAATTCTCAAGGTGAATAGAAAAATTAGAAGAGACGAAAGTTATTATCGTCTCTCTTCTTTTTTGTCCCAAGTAGGTGGTATAGAAGTTAAAGCTATTCAGAAAATAAAAAAATCTACAGTATACCTTGTTAAAACTAGTAATCAGAAGCTAATTTTAAAAAAGCATTCTAACAAAGGGAATGTTTTAAAGCAATGGGGGTTTTTTGAAAAAGTTAATAGTCCGTTCATTAATTCGTTTTCTCATTTCCCAAATGGCAAGCTATACCTTGAAGAAGATGAAGGAGTTTGGACCATAGCAGCATACATTATTGGCGAAAAGTTACATTACAAAAATGAGCAGGATCGAATAAAAGCGGTTTATTGTTTGAAACAATTTCATAAAACAGCACGTAATATTCATGTGAATTCAAGATATTTAAATACTACACCTTATTTACATCGGTGGTACCACCGGTTCCATTTATTTAAGGAAACGAAGCCCATATTTGAAGCATACAATTATAGGGAACTTTATACGGATATCGTGAAGACAACAACGCTTCACTTAAAGCGCATTACCCAATTTCCTTGGCAGATTTACGAAGAGGATGCTAAGCATAAAGGTCTCTGGATTCATGGTGACGTCGCAGGACATAATTTTATCAATAATAATAATCAGCATACAACATTAATTGACTTTGATTTACTACAAAATACAGCACCGTTGTATGATTATATTCAGCTTGGTCAGCGGTTTTTACCCTATCTAAATTGGGATATAAATAAATTGTTGGCATACGAAATGATAGCTCAGCAGGATCAGAAAGCATGGTTGAATGCGATTTGTATACCAGTAGATATGATGCGTGAATGGCTTCATTTTCTAAAGAGAAATAAAAATGATAATCCGATATCCGAACTTGTTCGCATGCAAGATTCTTGGGAGAAGCGACAATATTTTTTCAATGATATGAAAATAATGCTAAAATAAATATGGAGGATCAATTTAGCAAGGAGCGATACGAATGGAAAAAGAAGTGAATCAAATAGTTGAATGGCTACGTGACCAAGTAAAATCTGCAGGTGTAGACGGATTATTAGTAGGAATTAGTGGTGGGATTGATTCAGCTGTTGTTGCGCATTTAATTAAACGTGCTTGTCCTAATAATTCCTTAGGAGTACTTATGCCAATTAATACAAGTGAAGTGAATATGCAGGATGCTAGAGCAGTTACGGAAAGCTGTAATTTAAACTCTATCACAGTAGATTTAACGGAAGCTCGTGAAGCAATGTATTGTAATATCAAAAAAGAATTGAAGGAAAATAAGACATATCAAGAAGACAATACCCGGCTTGCTCAAGCCAATTTAAGTGCTAGGTTACGTATGAGTACATTGTACACTGTCGCAACACATCATAATTATCTTGTCGTTGGAACGGATAACGCAGCAGAATGGTATACAGGCTATTTTACAAAATATGGTGATGGTGGTGTCGATATTTTACCAATCGTTGAATTTACGAAGGGGGAAGTGAAGGAATTAGCAGCATATCTAGGTATTCCTCAATCAGTGCTTGATAAGCAACCGAGTGCAGATTTATGGGAAGGTCAAACAGATGAGAAAGAGATGGGTACTTCCTATGCCAAGATTGATGCTTTTATCAAAGGTGAGTCTATTCCTGAACAAGATAAATCAACTATTTTAGCTATGCATAAACGAACAGCTCATAAAAGGGATCCGTTACCACAATTCAAAAGAAATTAGTAATTTTTCCTTAAATTAACTGTGTAAAAATACCTTCCTTATCCAAACTATTAATAAGGGAGGTATTCCTATGTGGACAAAGAAAGCATTTATAATAGCTGCTTTTTTCACGATGGTTGCTTGTGCGAATGACAATGGTGCAAACGAAGATGCGCAGCGAGAAATAGATAGAAAAAATACACAGCCTATTCACTATGAGACGAATCAAGAGAAAAAAGAACGTTTACATGTCCGTGACCAGACTATTGGAGAAAAAGGTGGATATCCGCAGACTCACCAAGATAAAGCAAATGATGCAAACAATAAAAATGGGTACACTGATGTATTTACGAATGAAGAAGCGCAAATGATTGCAGAAACGCTGCAAAATAAACGTGAAATTGTACAAGCGCAGGTGGCGTCAACGGACGATCGCATTATTGTTGGTGTGATTTTACAAGCGCATGCCAAACAAAAAGATTCTGTCCAGCAAATTAAAAAAGAAGTAAAAAAGCTAGTGCCAAATACGGATAAACAGATTATTGTATATACAGATGATATCCATTGGGATCGTATGAAAAACCTCGATGCAAGGCTGAAGGCCAAAAATAATGGAGATAAAATTGAAAAATATATCAATGAATTTATTAACAATAATAATTGAGGCTGAGACAAACGTAATTAAGAAGCAATAAAAAAAGAACAATAAGGTACCGCCCCCCTGAAGTTAGAGTAAAAAATCTAATTTCAGGGCGTGTTTTTGTGGCTAAATATAGTGAAGAATTTAAAGGGAAGGTTGTCACCGAGTATATAGATGGGCGTGTTGAGCCACGTCCAGATCCAGCGGCCAGAAACGAGGTGACTTCACGAATCGCCCTACGTTTCTAAATTGGCGCTTGCGCTTTAGTTCTTAGAATAATTAATATAGCAACTGAAATATCCTTGAAAAGAAGAACGCTTTTTCAGTGTGTGATGTATCGCTAACGAAGCCTTCCTTATCTAGCGGGAACAGCACGAGTCAGAAGACTCACTTGGTAACGTGTTTTTCTTTACCAAGTTAGCTGAGTCCGTGCTCGCGGAAAGCAAGTATATTTTCATGGTACATCGATGATATTCCTGTTAATAACATGATTATTCATATTTTGAGTAATGAAGTTGTGTTTTGTCTCCACCTTTTTCTTTTGTCAAAACCTTTAAGAAAGCCTATTTTTTTGTTATAGTAATAAAGGAAAATTCTAGAGAGGAGAATGTCCTCATGGCTGGTCATTCTAAATGGAAAAATATTCAAAGACGTAAAAATGCACAAGACGCAAAAAAAGGAAAAATCTTTATGCGTCATGCAAAAGATATTTATACGGCTGCTAAACAGGGTGGCGGTGATCTGTCAACGAATGCTAGTCTTCGGTTAGCAGTAGATAAAGCAAAAGCAGATAATATGCCGAATGATAATATAGATCGAGCAATTAAAAAAGCTACAGGTACTTTAGATGGTGCTAGTTTTGAAGAGATCACATATGAAGGCTATGGCCCTGGTGGAGTAGCGGTCATTGTCAATGTATTAACAGATAATAAAAACAGAACAGCAGCAGATATACGTCATGCTTTTAAAAAGCATAATGGTAACCTAGGAGAAAATGGTAGTGTGTCATTTATGTTTGATCGTAAAGGGTATATTGTTATCTCGAATGAAGACGGATCGATTGATGAGGATGAATTAACACTGGAAGCATTAGAAGGAGGAGCTGAAGATATAAGTAGCGAAGAAGATGCTTACGAAATATTTACATCTCCAGAAGAATTCCAAGCTGTTGTTGCTCATTTGCAGGAATCGGGCTTTCAAATTGCTGATTCCGAAGTAACATTAATTCCGCAGACATACAGCTCTTTAGCAGAGAATGATGAATCAAATATGTTAAATCTAATTGAAACGTTAGAAGAAAATGAAGATGTTCAAGACATTCATCATAATCTGGAAGTTACAGACTAAGAATTAAAACTTCTATTTCTTTACGAAGGAATAGAAGTTTATTCATTTATAGCTACTTATGATAAAATGAATGAAGAGAAGGAGTAGGATAAATGATAGCTTATATTAAAGGAATACTTACATATATACAAGATGATTCAATAATTGTTGATGTTCAAGGGGTTGGTTACGAGATCATATGTGCGAATCCTTTTGTATTTCAGTCTTTTGAACATAATGAAGTATTTGTTTATACATATCATCATGTTCGAGAAGATACACAATTATTATATGGGTTTAAGAACGAAGAAGAGAAATATCTATTTACTAAGCTAATCTCGGTGTCAGGAATTGGACCAAAAGGTGCATTAGCGATTTTAGCTTCGGTTGATGTGGCTGGATTTGCAGCTGCAATCGAAAGAGAAGACGATGCATTTTTAACCAGCTTTCCAGGAATCGGTAAGAAAACGGCGCGTCAAATTATTTTGGACTTAAAAGGAAAGTTAACGGTTGCTGTCGATTATAGCTCTGCAACCGAGTCGGCCTTCAAGCAAAATAAGAATGAAATGCTTGTACAAGAAGCACAGGAAGCTTTGAAAGCACTGGGGTATACAGAAAAAGAAATAAAAACGGTTATACCAACATTACAAAAAGAAAAGACGTTGAATACAGACGAATTAATCCGAAAAGCTTTGGGATTACTAATGAAATAGTAGAGGAGGGAGATAATAATGGAAGAACGTGTAGTCACTGGAGAGTTTCAAGAGGAAGATTCCTCTGTCGAGCTGAATCTTCGTCCAACTACGTTATCACAGTATATTGGTCAGCAGAAAGTAAAGGAAAATTTAAGTATATTTATTCAAGCTGCAAAGATGCGAGAAGAGCCTCTCGATCATGTACTACTATATGGACCACCAGGGTTGGGAAAGACAACGCTTGCTGCTATCATCGCAAATGAGATGGGTGTTCAATTTCGATCCACATCTGGACCAGCAATTGAACGGGCAGGAGATCTTGCTGCTATATTATCATCATTAGAACCTGGGGACGTATTGTTTATCGATGAAATTCACCGACTTCCTCGCTCTGTCGAGGAAGTATTATATCCTGCCATGGAAGATTTTTTTCTCGATATTGTTATTGGAACTGGACCAAGTGCTCGTTCTGTAAGAATTGATTTACCTCCTTTTACGTTAGTCGGAGCTACGACTAGAGCTGGGCTATTATCCGCACCGTTACGCGACCGTTTTGGTGTATTAAGTAGACTTGAATTTTACGAGGCAAAGGATCTGTGTGCAATTATTGAACGAACAGCTGAAATATTTAACACATCCATATCGCAAGCCGCAGCTGTTGAAGTTGCTCGACGTTCTAGAGGAACGCCGAGGATTGCTAATCGCTTACTAAAGCGAATCCGTGATATTTCCCAAGTTAAAGGGGAAGAGGAAATTAGCATTGATACGACAGGTGAAGCTTTAGAAATGCTACAAGTAGACAAAGAAGGATTAGATCATATTGATCATAAGCTTTTAAAGGGAATCATTCATAGCTTTCAAGGAGGACCAGTAGGCTTAGATACAATTGCTGCAACAATTGGAGAAGAATCACAAACGATTGAAGATGTATATGAGCCATACTTATTACAAATTGGTTTCATTCAGCGAACTCCTCGGGGAAGAGTCGCAACACCAAAGGCTTACGAACACTTTGGTCTGAAGGTAGCGGATGAAAATGAACATCGGTAAACTATTTATTCTGCTTGGTTTACTCTTCCTTGTCATTGGAATTATTTGGACCATTATTGGTAAATTACCAGGTGATATTACGATTAAAAAGGGAAATTTTGTTTTTCATTTCCCAATCGTAACTTCTATAGCAGTCAGTATTATACTAACACTTTTATTTTACATCTTTGGCAAGTTTCGCTAAACATAGGTAAGGAGATTAAGGATGAATATTGATGAGTTTGATTTTGATTTACCAGAAGAACTGATAGCACAGACACCATTGAAAGATCGATCAGCTTCAAGGCTACTGGTATTAGATAGGCAAAGTGGAGATATAGAGCATCAACAGTTTATAGATATCAAAAACTATTTTAAAAAAGGAGATTGCTTGGTATTAAATGATACACGAGTACTGCCTGCACGTTTACATGGTATGAAAGAAGAGACTGGAGCAAGTGTAGAAATTTTGCTATTACATCAAACAGATAACGATGCTTGGGAAGTACTGGCAAAGCCAGCTAAAAAAGTAAAAATAGGAACGGAGATCATTTTTGGTGACGGACAACTGAAAGCTACGTGTACGGGATTAAAGGATCATGGTGGCCGAATTGTTGAATTTACCTATGAGGGGATCTTCTATGAAGTACTGGAGGGCTTAGGAGAAATGCCCTTGCCGCCATATATTAAAGAACAATTGCCAGATCAGGAGAAGGAAAGGTATCAGACTGTGTACGCAAAGGAGGAAGGATCAGCTGCTGCACCAACGGCAGGATTACATTTTACAAAAGAATTGTTAGATGAGTTGCGAGAAATGGGAGTTATTATAACTTTTATTACCTTACACGTAGGGTTAGGTACTTTCCGACCAGTTAGCGTAGATAATGTTGAAGAACATAAAATGCATGCTGAGTTTTATCATATGACTAAAGAAACAGCAGATATTCTTAATCATGTAAAAGAAAGTAACGGAAGAATTATTTCCGTTGGTACTACCTCTACAAGAACATTAGAAACAATTGCTAGAGATAACAGTGGTGTATTCACGGAAATAAGTGGGTGGACAGATATATTTATATATCCACCTTATGAATTTAAAGCCATAAATGGTTTAATTACAAACTTTCATTTGCCAAAATCTACGCTAATTATGCTGATTAGCGCATTTGCCGATAAAAATAAAGTCTTAAAAGCATACCAAGAAGCGGTAGATCAAAGATATCGATTTTTTAGCTTTGGTGATGCCATGTTAATTATATAAACTAAAAGGAAGAATATTTTATGACACCTATCACATATGAATTAATTAAAACTTGTAAACAAACAGGTGCTAGACTTGGACGAGTCCATACACCACATGGATCATTTGATACACCAGCCTTTATGCCTGTTGGAACATTAGCAACTGTTAAGACAATGAGCCCAGAAGAATTAAAAGATATGAATGCAAATATCATTTTATCAAATACGTATCATCTATGGCTTCGTCCTGGTCATGATATTGTAAAGGAAGCAGGGGGACTACATCGCTTTATGAATTGGGATGGAGCAATCCTAACCGATTCTGGTGGATTTCAAGTTTTTAGCTTGAGTGATATGCGTAAAATCACAGAAGAGGGTGTTCATTTTCGCAATCATTTAAGTGGTGAGAAACTCTTTTTATCACCTGAGAAGGCTATAAATATACAAAATGACCTTGGTTCTGATATAATGATGGCGTTTGATGAATGTCCACCATATCCTGCGGAGCACAGTTATATGAAGGATTCTGTGGAGCGAACCTCCCGATGGGCAGAGAGATGTCTAGCTGCACATCAACGAAAAAAGGATCAAGGATTATTTGGTATTATTCAGGGTGGAGAGTATGAAGGTCTGCGTAGACAAAGTGCGGAAGATCTTGTTTCACTTGATTTCCCAGGCTATGCTATAGGTGGGTTATCTGTTGGGGAACCGAAGGACGTAATGAATCGGGTGCTTGAGTTTACTACACCATTAATGCCAACTAATAAACCTAGGTATTTAATGGGGGTTGGATCTCCAGACTCTTTAATTGATGGTGCGTTACGAGGAATTGACATGTTTGATTGTGTGCTCCCTACGAGAATTGCTAGAAATGGGACCTGCATGACGTCAAATGGACGATTAGTAGTAAGAAATGCGAAGTATGCACGTGATTTTAATCCAATTGATGAAAATTGTGATTGCCATGTGTGTAAAAATTATACGCGCGCTTATATCCGACATTTAATTAAGTGTAATGAAACATTCGGATTTAGGCTTACTACTTATCATAATCTCTATTTTCTGTTAAAATTAATGAAGCAAGTACGAACAGCTATAAGCGAAGATCGACTTGGCTCATTTAAAGAAGAATTCTTTGAACAATACGGTTTCAATAAACCCGACGCAAGGAATTTCTAATAATTTGAAAGGAGGAATTCAATAATGGAAATGCTTGTTTCTTTATTACCTATTATCCTGATGTTTGTTATTTTCTACTTCTTGCTAATACGTCCTCAGCAAAAACGTCAAAAGCAAGTGAGACAAATGCAGTCAGACTTACAAAAGGGAGACACGGTAATTACAATTGGTGGCTTTCATGGTGAGATTCACGCTATGGATGAAAACACAGTAGTTATTCAAGGCGGTGACGGTTCAAAGCTTACGTATGACCGTTCTGCGATTCGTGAAGTAAAACAATAAGACTAGCCTATAAACTCGTCGGGTAAGCAATAGACAAAGTGTCTGTTGCTTATACCATGAGAAATGTAGAAAGTAAAATGGATACATAATATAAAGGACAGCACACCGTGATAAATGTTTGGTGTGCTGTCCTTTACTTATCGGGAAGTATTCTTTTTAAGCTTAGATATAAGCCGTTTCTTGAAAAATGGATTGTTTATAATGCCTGTTATTAAAGACAACAGCATTCATGCGACAGGATAATGGCAAAAGTAAATCCGCTTGGACTTATTATCAAAACGGATGTACTTGTCTCAACGAAATTAGTTTTCAGTTGGCTGTGGTCCAACGATATTAACACCAACCGACCCACCGAGCAAAGCTGCTGCAATATACCCCATATGATGTAGCGACTGTTCTAATGTAAATCCTTGTTGATAGCCTAAGTATTGAACTAGAAAAATGAATAGCGTGAAACCAACACCGGTGACAGATCCGATCATCCATCCTTTTTCCTTTCCTTTCATTCCGGCAGCCATCCCACCAATAAAGAGCGAGAGCAAACCAATAATGAGAGTAACCCACGATAACGTAGGTTCATTAAATGAGGTAAATCGAAGTAATAAAGCCAAAATAAAGCTAGCTACCAGTATTAAGCCTAATACGGTAATCCATCCGTATAATAATGCTGTAACATGTTGTTTGTGCACCCTGATCTCTCCTTTCAAGATTGTCCACTTAATTAATCGTATTCATAAACAAAAAATAATAGACGAAAAATATTTTGTTATTTTCTAACATATAGTGTATTAAGGCGTGTAAAAGTGGAAGAAAGGAAAGCAGGTGTAAGATGGAAATTATTCTTGCTACAATCATATTTATTATTTGTTATATATTTATCATGACTGAAAAGGTGAATCGTGCTGTTGTAACAATGACTGGTGGAACATTATTATTACTTACAGGTATATATACAACGGAAAAAATGCTTGTCGATTATATTGACTGGAATACGATTGCTCTTTTATTTTCAATGATGGTATTGATTGCAATTACAGAGAAGACCGGTCTATTCTCTTATATTGCGATTCGATTTGCTCAGCGCGTAAAAGGAGCGCCAATTCCATTGCTAATTGGAGCTAGCATACTAACTGGAATAGGTTCAGCTATGTTAGATAATGTAACGACTGTATTAATTTTTGTGCCTATTATCCTTAAAATCACTAAACTATTGAAACTTCCTGCGTTTCCATATCTTGTTACAATTATATTTAGCTCTAACATAGGTGGTGCAGCAACATTGATAGGTGATCCACCAAACATTATGATTGGACAAGCAGTTGAGCACTTAACCTTCTCTTCTTTTCTCATTCATGTCGCTCCAGTTGCAATCATACTGTTTGTCATTATGTTAGTATTGGTTTCTTTTTTGTTTCGAAATACATTAAAACGAAAGTCAATAGAAATTGAAGAATTAGTAAAGATTAATGCGGCATCGTATTTGAATAAAACACCAATGCTTTATCAATCGATCACAGTTCTTATACTAACGATTTCCGGGTTTTTATTTCATGCATTTCTTCATGTTGAATTAACAGCAATTGCTTTATCTGGAGCGATATTATTATTGCTTCTTACAGAGAAGGAGCTAGCTACAGAGCAAATTTTTGAAAAAGTGGAATGGGTAACACTCTTCTTCTTTATTGGTTTGTTTACACTTGTTGGTGGTCTGGAAGAGGTAGGGGTTATAGATGAATTAGCAAGAGCAATTGTCGTTTCAACGGATGGCGATTATGTAAAAACTACATTACTAATCCTATGGATATCAGGATTATTTTCTGGTGTGGTTGACAATATTCCGTTTGTAGCGGCTATGATACCGGTTGTTCAAGAATTTGAGAGTTATGGAATGGTTTATCTAGATCCAATATGGTGGTCACTAGCATTAGGAGCATGTCTGGGAGGTAATGCAACACTTGTAGGTGCTTCCGCCAATGTAGTTGTTGCAGGATTAGCTGAAGGTGCTAAACAAAAAATACCATTTATTCGCTTTTTATTATATGGGTTCCCGTTAGTCATTATCTCGCTTATTATTGCAACCATATATATTTATTTACGTTATCTAATCCCTTATATGGATCAAGTATAAGCATATTTATTCATTAAATTGATCCTAACAACTAATTACATTAATTATGAAACTTTTTAGATAATTATTCGTATAAACAAATAAAGCTATGATATGGGAGGATAACGGTGAAAAATATAGGCTTGATTATTATAACATTATGTGTGATCTTCGGTGCGAATTGGGGAATTGCTTCTATGTTTGATGCTGAATGGATTGAATTTTCCTTTTTGATTGGATTAGTATTTGTTGTGATTATTTGGTTCTTTACTTCATCAGGGGGGTATACTACAAATCTGGTGCGGATGAGTGTTCAATCGCAGACAGGAATGAAAATGGAAGAGGAGAAAAAGCAATTTACCCCCTCTATCGTTTTTTATACCGCAGTTGGTTATTTGGTGATTTCAGTTATCGTGACAATCTATTATTATAAGGATTATTTTATCTCAAGTTAACTAACTTTACTGATTTTTTTCATTTATCAACCATAGTCAATCTGTCTTAGAGCAATAAAGTAAAAGCCGAACTTCAATCAGTTTGGCTTTTATGGGTTCTAAGCTATTTGTTGTGGTTATGGTAAGCTTCATGCAGCGAAGGGAATATACAGAGCTTCCACTAAGGAGAAAAAGTACTAGGCAAACTCAGAGGCGAACCAACTCTTTCTGAATCGTTTTCCTTAACGCTGCACAAGCACTCACGTCACCAAATATTTACATACAACGATGCTTTTGAGCTTTTCCTTGTAAGTTAAGAAAGTATAAAATCAGTGCAATGACTGCGTTAAGCCAAGTAGTTATTTTGAAATGTTAGATGTATATTG
>NZ_CANMAB010000077.1:0-19706 GCF_947495635.1 uncultured Virgibacillus sp.
GAATACAAACTATCGGATGTGCTCTAGCTATGGCAAACAGGAAAGGACCGGGCTGGTTTTTGCCCGGTTTTTCTTAATTAGAGACAAATGAAAAAGCAAGTTTATCCCACAAATAATTGGCAGTAAGCCCCCGCTTCCAGCAATAAAGGGAAGCCATTATGGATAAATAGGGGGTCTACTGCCAGTTAAGTAATGTCCGATTGGTTCAAAGGCCTAGGTCATACCCTTGTGGTACGAACAATCAGTGAGATAGAAACCAAACTGTTTATGACAAAAATAAATAACAGGGAGTCTCATTAATCCAGTTGCTGTATCTAAACGAATTATATGGACATCCTCGGTCATACTTGTTCTTCTCTAGAGGTGAAGATGCTTAGCTTTTGGCGACAAATGTCTTACAATCCGTTTCTTCCGTTGTTTTTGCTTTCGTTTGTTTGTGCGTAACCACGTAGATTCGATCAGCATTACAAACATTTCCTTCGCCCCAATACGTGCAATTATTTACTTCGCAAAGCACATCTTTTGCCATTTCACACACCTCCCTCTCTCTTAGCATTGACAATAAGCTCTAAAAAAATAATAGGAAGCAAATACCTGCTGTATTATGAAGGCTATTTTCCTTGTTGATGCACTTCAAGGATGCCACTACCATTATCAATGGTTAATAAATGATCTGTATCACGAACAGCAGCATAAAAAATTGTTTTTTGGTCTGGATAACCAACAGCTTCTAGCCTATTTTTTAACCATTGTTCACTTTTGTTCATAAGATGCAAATTATGATATTGTACGGTTCCTTCGATAATGACAGCTATTGGTAGACCTTGGTATTTCGTTTCCATGTTTAAGTGCATTGGAGTGACAGGTGAAAATTCTTGTTTTAGAAGGATGCTGATTTCTCCACTAGGTTCAATAATGGCATAGTCTATATTGGATATATCGGAATACCCCTTTTCTCGAATACTTGACAATAAACCAGTTAAGGTGAAATGAGAGCGCTTTAGATTAGCTTTAATTAGTTTTCCATGTTTGATGACAATTGTTGGCTGACCGATAAAAAATTTATTTAACCAATTAACAAGTGTAAGCTTTGAAAGGATAATATGAATTGTACCAATAACAAGAAGGCCTGTTATTGCATTCGTGAAGCTATTTGTAACTAGAGGACCAGCAGCTAGTGACACAACGAAAAAAACACCGGCTAAATCATGTGCAGTTAATTGAGCAAAGGCTGATTTACCCATTAGTCGAATGATGATAATGGTAAGGAGATATAACATAATGATTTTCCCAATATATACCACCATAAAAGGCCTCCTCATAATCTTCTGGTTACGTAGTATGGATAAATATAAAAAATATATAAGTATTCACATGGTATTTTCAAAATATTAGTAGCTACATTAGAGAATGAAATGAATGTTCTCTTGGAATGATATTTAAAATAAAGCAAATAGGGTAGAGGTGGTTAAATGTATACAATTTTTATTGATCCAACCATTCGTTTTTGGTTGTCGATTGGCTTAGTACTTATCATTATCGTAATTACTATTCGCTTTCGTGCCAAAAACAATCTGAAGAGTGATTCCCTCGAGCTTTTAGAGAGGCGCTATCAGCGTGGAGAAATAAGCCAAGAGGTCTACGAAAGGGCTCGTAAGCGTAGAGGAAAATAAATGCTAAAGGAATGTCCTTGCAGTGAAGCGCTGCGAATACTAGGAGATTCCTTGAAAAAGAAGAGTGCTTTTTCTGCTTGCGATGTATTGCTACAGAAGCCTTCCCTTATCCTGTAGAAAGCGGGTGATCCGAGATCACGCAGTGTGGTTTTTACGGGGAAGACGCGGGCGTTCGCTCACACCACGCACAAAAATGCTTGTAGAAAACACTGGGGTTTTTCTACAAGCTAAGAACGTGAAGATCGATCTATTTAAATACTTGCTTGGATCAGTTGTTTAATTTCTTCTGTTTTTCCTTCGTGAAAAAGGTCGACAATCTTACTTCCAACAACAACGCCATCGCAATAAGAACTAAGCTCTTTTGCTTGTTTGCTAGTGGACACGCCAAACCCCGCTAAAACAGGAACAGGGCTTTGTTGTTTTAGTTGGTGTAGATATGTCTTTACTTTAGTTTCATAAGATGTTCTTACCCCTGTTGTACCTGTAACGGTGACGGCATAAAGAAACCCTTCTGACCGATGAGCCAACGTTTTAATTCGCTCCCTAGAGCTAGTTAACGCTGCCAGCCGAATGAATGCAACAGAACTTTGTTGGAGCGCATCTGTTACCATTTTTTCTTCCTCTAGTGTGAGATCTGGTATAATTAGTCCATCTATCCCAGCATGAACACAGGATGCAGCAAAGCGTTCAATACCATACCGATATATAGGATTACTATATGCCATAATAATTATTGGTACGGTACGCTCATCCTTAAAGGATTCGAGTTCTTCTAGCACTGCTGTTAACGTCGTATCATTATCAAGTGATCGTTTTCCAGCGTTCTGTATCGTTGGTCCATCTGCGACAGGGTCAGAAAAGGGAATCCCAACTTCTATCGCAGCTACACCGCAATTTTGCAAAAACAACGTACGCTCCTTTAGCTTATTCAGTCCACCGTCACCAGCCATGATATAGGGTACAAAAAGATTTTTATTTTCATTTTGTAATTGATTGAGGTAATTAACCAGTCTCTCTTTTCCCATCCTATTTATCCTCCAATACGTGTTTTATTTGCTCAACATCTTTATCTCCGCGGCCAGAGAGGCAAATTACTAGGGTTTGTTCCGAATCCATTTGTATGGAGAGTTTTTCAGCAAAAGCAATCGCATGTGCACTTTCTAATGCCGGAATAATGCCTTCGGCTTGGCATAATGTTTGAAATGCAGTTACCGCTTCATCGTCAGTAATAGATACATATGCTACACGCCTCGTATCATTTAAATGACTATGTTCTGGGCCGACGCCAGGATAATCAAGTCCAGCGGATATCGAAAAGGCCTCTTGAATTTGACCGTGTGTATCCTGTAGTAAATTCGTCATCGTTCCATGTAATATCCCAGGGCTTGGATGTACTAATACAGATGCATGCTGGTTTGTATCTAATCCAGCTCCTCCGGCTTCGACACCATACAGCTTTACTTGCTCGTCCTCAATAAAAGGATAAAACATTCCCATCGCATTACTGCCTCCACCTACACATGCAATAATAGCATCTGGTAATGAACCATCTTGCTTGAGGATTTGCTGTTTTGTTTCCTTGCCAATAATCGACTGAAAATTACGAACAATTTTCGGGAATGGATGAGGGCCAACAACAGAACCAAGAATGTAATGTGTATCCTCAACATTTGCTACCCAATATCTAAGTGCATCATTGACTGCATCTTTTAAGGTGCCACTTCCATTTTTGACGCTACGTACCTCTGCACCTAAAAGTTCCATCCGAAATACATTCAGCTTCTGTCTCCGCATATCCTCTTCACCCATAAATACAACACATTCGAGACCAAGCAAAGAGCAAACCGTTGCAGTAGCTACTCCATGTTGTCCAGCACCTGTTTCTGCAACAACCTTTTTCTTTCCCATTCGAAGTGTTAACAGAGCCTGACCGATCGTATTATTGATTTTATGTGCCCCTGTATGGTTTAAATCTTCACGTTTTAAATAAATCTGTGGCCCCGCTAACTTCTTTGTAAGATTCTCTGCATAATATAAAGGGGTTTCTCTACCTATATAGTGGGTTAGATAGTCGTTTAATTCTTTACAAAATGTTGGATCATTTATTGCCTTTTCATACGCCTCTTCTAACTCGAGCAAAGCAGGCATCAATGTTTCCGGAACATATCTTCCACCGAAATTTCCGAATCTCCCATGTGAATCAGGCATTGTGTAGGTTATCATGAAACTCATCCTTTCGTTTTGCATTAGCTATAAATTGTTTTATCTTTTCTGGATCTTTGTTACCGTTCGTTTCGACTCCACTTGATACATCAACAGCATATGGATGAAGTGTTCGAATGGCGTCTCCAACATTTTCCGGTGTAAGACCACCTGCGATCATGATTCTGTCTTTTGGTATTGGTAAGTGATTAAATAAATTCCAATCAAATGGAACGCCATTACCACCTGGGCTTTTCTGTACGGGTCCATCTAATAAGTAGAAATCGCATGGATAGGCTTCGATACGAGATACGTGTTGAGCATCCACTGGATATGCTTTAATGATTTTGCTATTTAATTTGTTAGCAGCAGCAGCGGATTCTTCACCGTGGAGCTGGATATAATTAAGTGGCACTTGTGAAGCTATCGTATTCATTGTTTCAAGCCTTTCATTTACAAAGACACCAACCGTTTTAACTGAACGAGGAAGGATATTTACAATGTCAGCAGCAGCTTCTGGAGTGATGGACCGCTTGCTTTTGGCGAACACGAAGCCAATGAAGTCAGCCCCAGCATCAACAGCTGCTAGTGCAGCCACAACAGACTGAATGCCGCATATTTTAACGTGCATGCTTTGTACTCCTTTCCTTTGCAACTTTTAATTCATTAAAGGCTTTTGATACGTTAGTAGCGCGCATTAATGTTTCACCAATAAGTAACACCTCTGCACCAGCATCGCGTGCCAAAATTGCATCAGAACGGGTACGAAATCCACTTTCACTAATAATCAATGTATCTCTATGTGGAATAAGAGCTGCTAGTTTTGCTGTTGTTTGTAAATCGACCTCAAAGGTTTTTAAATTTCGGTTATTAATCCCAATTATTTCAGGGTTTAACTCTAGTAAAACTTCCAATTCTGTGACTTGATGTACTTCGCAAATAACCTCAAGCCCTTTGTTTATAGCATAATGATATAGATCGTGTAATTGTTGCTTAGATAATGCGGCAACAATTAACAGGACAATGGAAGCACCAGCGGCTTTAGCGTGATCAATTTGGATGGGATGAATAATAAAATCCTTACATAATACGGGTATTCGAACCGCTTCAGCAACTGCTTGCAAATCTTCCATCGAACCCTTAAAAAAGGTTGTATCTGTTAAGACAGATATGGCTGCTGCACCACATGCTTCATATTGTTTTGCTTGTGCAACTGGATTAATCTCTGTTCTTATATCTCCTTTGGAAGGGGAGGCACGTTTTATTTCCGAAATAATCTGTACCTCGGAGGAATTAGCTATTGTGTCCTTAAAAGGGATCGGTTGTTTGGCAGCATGGAAGGGGATAGATACTTGCAATAGCCGCTCTACCTCGATTTGTTTGCTGGCTATAATATTCTCTAAAACAGTCATTCATACCACCTCACTTGCGTATTTCTTACTAAAGTCAATTAAGCTTGTTAAACATGCTAACGCTTTGCCAGAGCGAATACTCTCTTTCGCTAACTCTACTCCTTGCTGAATAGAGGATGCTGTCCCATGTGCATAGAGTCCAAGCCCTGCATTTAAAATGACTGTATCTAAATAAGCGCTTGAATGACCTTTTAGCACGTCTTTTGTAATCGCAGCGTTTTTCTTCGGATTCCCACCTTGAATTTCTTCATTAGAGTAAACAGGTAATCCTACTTCTTCTGGGTGTAGGCTAAAGGATTTTAGTTTTCCACCTTCAAGCAAGATAAGATGGTTTTCGCCTGAAAGTGATGCTTCATCCATACCCCCAGCACCGTTGACAACAATTGCTCGTTCTCTACCTAAGTTACGTAATGCTTGAGCTACAATCTCCAGTTTGTCTTTACGGTAAACGCCGATAAATTGCGAGTTCAACGTAACTGGGTTAGTCAATGGGCCAATGACATTGAAAATGGTCGGTAATCCTAAGTCTTTACGAACCTTTGTAAATGGCTTTAGGGCGTTATGCACATGTGGGGCGAATAAAAAGGCGATGTTATTTTTATACAATGATTCTTCTACTTGTGCGCGTGTTAAAAATAAAGAAACACCAAGGGATTCTAAAACATCTGCACTCCCAGTTTTACTAGAAACACTACGATTTCCATGTTTAGCAACTGGAACTCCTGCACCAGCAATCACAAATGCAGAAGTGGTACTTATATTAAAACTTCCCGACATGTCACCTCCAGTTCCGCAGTTATCCATGACATTTTCAATCGTTGTTGTATGATATGATGATTGAGAGCGGATGACTTCTACCAAGCCAGTTATTTCATCAGGAGTTTCTCCTTTGACCTGTAATGCGGTTAATAACGCGGCGATTTCAGATTCTGTTATCGAATTACTCAGGCAGGAAAGCGCCACCTTTTTCATTTCATCAACGGTTAAATGGTGTCCATGAAATAATTTTTCAAGATAAGTTCTCATAGGGATTCTCCTTTCTTATTCCTTGAATAAAGTTATGGATCATTTTCTTACCGACGGCTGTACCGATGGACTCTGGATGAAATTGCACCCCGTATACTTGGTAAAAGGGATGCTGTATAGCCATCACCTCTTTGTCCTCCAATGATGTTGCCACTAATTCAAGCTGCGGAGGAAGTGATTCTTCAGCAAGGACGTACGAATGATAGCGCATGACTTTAAGCGGCTGTGATAAATATTGAAAGATACCAGCTCCATTATGTGTAACTAGTGATGTCTTTCCATGCATAATTTGGTTGGACTGCCGAAGTGAAGCACCCAATGCCTCACCGATAATTTGATGCCCTAAACAAATGCCTAAAATGGGAATTTGCTGATAGAATGCGTTGACTATTTTCAGGCAGACACCAGCTTGATCTGGCAGGCCAGGACCTGGAGAAATAATGATTGCCTGTGGTTTGAGCGCTTTTACTTCATCAACGGTAACGCAATTATTTCGGACAACTTTTACCTGGAAACCTTCTTCAGATACATATTGGTAGATGTTATACGTGAAGGAATCATAATTATCCAGTAGTAAAATCATTAGTAGACACCTCCATAAGTGATTTAGCCTTAAACAGCGTTTCCAAATATTCTTTATCAGGTTCGGAATCATGTACAATTCCAGCCCCAGTCTGTAGGTAAGCATGTTTCTCCTTGACTACAAGTGAGCGAATTGCCAGCGCCATCGTTACGTCATGATTATAATTAATAAAGCCTATGCCTCCACCATAGACACCTCTTTTTGTTCCTTCTAATTCATTAATGATCTGCATCGCCCTAATTTTAGGTGCTCCAGATACCGTTCCTGCGGGCAGACAGGATATTAATGCAGTAAAGGAGCTACAACCTTTTCGAAGCTTTCCGTGCACCTCTGAGACGATGTGCATGACATGCTGATATTTTTCAATTGTCATGTAGGTTGGAATGTGAATACTTCCAATCTCACATATACGACCAAGATCATTTCTACTCAAATCGACGAGCATACGATGTTCGGCAATTTCCTTATCATCCTTTAATAGTTCCTTCATAAGGCGCTCATCTTCAACCGGTGTTTTCCCACGAGGTCTTGTTCCTGCAATTGGATTCGTCATTACATTCCTACCGCGCGTTTCTATTAAGCTTTCTGGCGATGCTCCAAGAATTAAATACTCACCAAAATCGATATAAAACATATACGGAGATGGATTTACTTTCCGGAGCTGACGATAAAAGGAAAAGGTATCACCCTCGAATGTTGCCTTCATGCGTTGAGATAACACAACCTGGAAAATATCACCCTGCTGAATATGCTTTTTTGCTGCTACAACTTGTTGCTGAAAAGCTTCTTTTGATATTTCAGGATAAAAGGTAAATGGTGTTTCCTGCTGATTACTAGTAGGGTTCGTTTGCTGAATCTGTTTTCGTAAAAGCTCCAATTGATAATCCAAATCATTTGCTTGATCTGCATCGCCCCGGATTGCGATCACATAAAGAATTTCACTAGCATGATCGAATACAAGGATATTTTTATATAGCATAAAATGAATGTCCGGCATGGCTAAATCATTCGTTAACGTTTCACCAATATCTTCTATCGATCGAATCGCATCATAGCCTACATAGCCAATTGCTCCGCCGTAAAAGGGGAGCGGTAAATCAATGGAAATGTGAGGTAAATGTTCCTCCATGTAGGTTAAAGCGTTTTGATCGATTGTCTTATCTGTATGGTTGATATAATCAATATGTTCTGTTGTATCATCATAGCCAATAATCTCTCCGTATGGATCACAGCCAATAAATGAATACTTTCCTTTCGTTTCATGTTGAAAGGTACTTTCCAGTAGGAATTTTTTCTCACCTGTTAATCGTTGGAATAATTCAATAGGGGTTAATGTATCTGCATTTAGTTTCATAAGCTTATACGTTGCTTCTTTTTTCAAAGCCATTTCATCCTTTCTTAGATTAATCATTCGTTTTGTTGTGATTAGATCATGCATCCCTAGATGATGAAGTAAGCACAAAAGCGTAAGCGCCCAATTAGAAACGTAGCGACTGGAGTGAGTCAACGGAGATAAAGGAATCACGGTGAGCTTACGAGCCGATGATGACTTAGCTTAGGGCGAGTCGCCTAGTTTCTGGGTACTGGAGCTGGACATGGCTCAACACCACATGGACAAATTTATAATTTCCTAGACTATAAAAAAATCCTCTATAAACACATGATTTGTGTTTATAGAGGACGATAGGGGACCGCGGTGCCACCTCTGTTAAAAAGTGTAGACTTTTTATCTTTATTCGAATACGGGAAAATGCTTCGAAAAATTGAAATGCTTGATCCGATATTCTATCCGTATAACGGCGGAGCTCCGTGCATCCCTACTCTGTTCAGGAGGCCTCTTGTAAGTCCATTCAGCACAGTTCCACATACTAGCATCCCACCACCGCTAGCTCTCTTTAATGCTTTTACCATGCTTACTTCTCTTACGCAACGATTTCCATTCTATTTACTTTTCAACAGCAGTTTTCCATTTTAAATGCAAAAAGTCCCTCATCCGACAAAGGACGAGGGACCGTGGTACCACCTTTATTAGCTGAAATACAGCTCACTTTAGCAATATCAAGCTTTACGTAGCTTCATATATGTATCTCAGATAACGATGAGATTAATTCGCCAAAGCCTACTGCACGTATGGTTCGGTTTGGAAGCTCAGAAGTCCATTCATCTAATGAAGCACACTGATTCTCACCAGCCATCAGCTCTCTTCTGTGTTCGATTAGATTACTACTCTTCATCATTGCTAGTATTCATGGAACTATTTATTGGAATTAATATTAAGAGAAATTAGGTTGGAAGTCAACCCTTATTTTAAACAAAAAATGAATCGGTGACATAAATTTTGTCACCGATTCTGTGATTTTTTTTTCTATATTATTCCTCCATTACCGTTAGTTGGTGCTGGGAAATTGAATGATGGCGGCGTACCTGGTTTTTCACAGCGATTAGGGTCTACATCACAGAAATTCCCCTCTGGATCTTTGATCACTTGGCGTGTAACGGTAATCGTCGTACGTAATACAACCTTAACCAATATACCTGCTAACGTAACTACGCCAGCAACATCGACACCCGGAACCTGTTGAGTAAAGACTCCTTCGATTTCAAATGGCGTTTCCTGTAGCATATCCTGTGGACAAGCCCCTGGAAAGTCGGTATGCGCTTGGAAAGGAATACTTGTTGTAAACGTAATCGGAAGTGCTACATCTAATACAGTTATAGAAACGGTTGCTGGTACGAGCCCAATATTAACGACCTTATCCTTGATAATTCTAGCATTTTGCGTAATACCATCTAAGTCAGGGGTAACAGTGATAGAAACGATATCACTAAGGACTGGTATTCCTAAATCTGTGAGTGGAATGGTTCTTTCAGCTACCTTTTGAACGGTTTTAGTACCTACCACGGAATTAACTAAGAAGCAGTCACTATTTAATTTGGTAGCCTTTAGCTCGGGCTTTTTGAAATTACATTTGCAAGTTTCACGTTTACAGCAGTGATTTTTTTGTGGCTTCTGTTTTTTCTTTTTATCAACCACTACAACGTTTTTGAAACATTTAGAGGACATTACATCCCCCCTCCTTTCACGAATTCTGTTTCGAAAATAAAATATTATTTTCAAGATTATACTATTAGCTAAAGGCGCTTTGTGATTGGACTTTTTAATTATTAAGTCATTTCCCCAGCATACATATAATTCGAGGACTTGGAACATAGGTAATTGTATGATGTACTACAGATCTTTTGGTCTATTTATCCCACATATAATGTGGGAGTAAAACCCCCACGATGGAGGTTTCACTTTATTTATCACATTAGCGGTTATGTTAAAGGGGCTGTCCAAAGTTATGATTTCCTGTAATCAACATATGGTCTAACTGGAGAATTCTTTGGAGTCTTGTTAATAATAACCACGGATGTTTTTGTTATGTAGATAAGGAGCGGACTTTTAGACCAGCTCCACTTTTTTAAGCTCATGTTTTCGGAGAGGTATATATAATAGGCTTTGATAAATCTGTCTGTGCTGTTTCATAAGGGTGATTGGGGTTATGAAAATATAAAGAAGGAGGCTCCTTAGAGAAATAGGGTTATCGTCTAATCGTGTATATAGATAAATAATAAGTAGGTACTATATACATTTCAATTTACTATAATCCTAGTTTCCAATAAGGTAGCCTCTAGAAATAAGTGTTATTTAAATGAGTGTAAAACCTTTATTCTAGACCGTTCTTATAACCTATTCGGAGGATGTAATAGGTTTTCTCGTAAATTTATTTTATTTTACCGCAACAGCCGCCTCTTCGAAACATTCCTCTTTTAATTGATGAAGATGAATTTAATACAATTGGCTTCGTTGGCGTCTTTAATTTTTTATAGCTGCTTTTTGCTTTCTTTATTTCTTTTGCCTTCAACATATCTCAACTCCTTAGGTTTTATAATGTATTATAGTATTATTTTGTGGGAATGGTCGGGCTATCGTGAGGATTCTATGCGAAAAAGGCATTCTTCATAGTTCGTATCACGTATTCGATACCATCTCACAGTGGGAGAACCTCTTTTAAAGGATATAATGATCATTTTTATATCGGTATCGGGGTGGTTAATCATATCTAATGTGGAAGGTATTGGTGCTGTAAAAGGGTGAGAATGATAGATAGCTAAAACATCTTGCTTTTCTTCATTAATTCTGTTCAACGTACGTTCAACGTTATACTTACTTACAAAAAAGCGTCTATCAGACTTACATTCATTTTTAAATTGCCAAATAGATTGAACGTTCGTCTGATTTCCTGCTAACAAGCCACATGCCTCGTAGGGTAAGGTTGAGATACCATGTTCAACCATTTGATTGTGTATGGATAGTGGGATAATAATCTGGTTACAGTTCATCTCACCCTCTTTTAAAAATGGAAAGAAGTGAAGTGAAGTCTGATTTTTTAGTTGATTCGTCTGATTGCTCTGAGTTACTTTTCGTTGGCTCTATTGGCTTTTCTTCACTGGATTCTGTAATACTTTCTATCGGCTCTTCTTCTATTTCCGTACTTGGTATATTTTCTTCTGTTATGTTATTTTCAATGGTTAGATTATTATTTACAACAGGAGTAGTGTCTTCAGTAGTAGGTAAGGTGCTGTCTGTATCGAGGCTTTCTTCTTTTTGCTCTTGTGATTTGTTTTTGGGAGTTACTGTGCGAGTAATAATATTTTTATTTAATTCGTATTGAGCATTTCGGAACGTCTTCTTTGCCTTACTCATGGATATTGTTTCAGATTCCTGTGAGTTAGCATGTGTATAATAAGATTTCTCGTTGTTTGATTTTGTATGACTATAGTGCTGTTTATTTACTTGGTTATTTTTTTTTTTGTTTAAGGGTTGCTCGACATTGTTGGGGAATTGTAGTATGCCCTGTAATTGTTTGTAATCTGACCTCTTAGCTGAACGATTATTTTTAGCAGTATTATCCTCCTTAGGCTTCAATAATTCTTTGATTTGCGAGATTTCTTCTTTTAAATGTTCCAGTTCTATTTTCTGTTCCATGGCATTTGTGTTTTGGTTACTTATTAATTGATTTATCTTCTCCGAAATCTCGACAAATGGCAGTTGTTCAAATTGCTGTTTAATCAGCTGTGCGTCTTGCCTTAATTGCTGTAAGAAACCAGTAATAGATGTAAGCTGGTTAGCAAGATGTTGCTCTTCCATTTGATGATTGGAAATTTCTTCTCGATAATTATTTTCCATAGCCTTCATGTCTCCTTCTAATTCAAAAATTTTCATCTTTAAATCGTAAAAGTCATCTTTTGTTTTAAAATAATCTTCAAATAAATTTCCCTCTGTCATGGTTTTAACTGTTTGTTTGTAGGCATCGAGCTCCTTTTTTAATTGATCAATATCATCAACATTATACAGTTCATATCGATACATTTTCATTCACCCTTTTACAGCACATTAATATACTATTTATGAAACATCAATATGTGACAAATGTGCATTTTTGAAATAACAAAACATAATTGTTTTGACATACTCATTTTATGCACAGCTTTCACGATTTAAGCTAAATACAGTCACATTTGATGTTTAAATTGTACGGATGTCGTTATGATTATGACGTTTACCTAAATCCATGATTATCATGACAATTCCGCTATATCACTATACCGTTTGGGGGCTTTATTCATAGGCTACCAGTGAAAGAAATTAATCTTATTCGGAGGTGTTTGCAATAATGCAAGCAAATAATTTATCTGGAGGTCAGGAACTCCTATGTATTAATACAGAGAAGGTATATGACTGGATTCTTAATGAAGCAACATTTGATTTAAATCTAATGGATTTGGAATTGCCGCTTAATCCAAATACTGGGGAGCAATTAACATGTGAGGATATCGATATCGATACGGTAACATGTACAGTTACGCCTGCTGCTATGGAGCCAATTGTCATTTTGGATCGAGTAGATCAGGAGTTAGTCATTGATGGCACGGAGGTAACCTTACAACTGGTAAACATTCGTAAAAACTTTGAAGTAACTGTTTTTGTTGATCTAATACCAGAACTTGGAGGAGGGACAGTAGAGGTAACGGAGGCAGAATTCACTCGTTGTGAACAAGTGATTCTTTGTGCACCAGAAGGAACAGATATTGATGTAAGTTACACAGATTTAGATTGCTTTGTATGTACAGCTTGTTGTGACGATACAATGGATCCTAATGAGCTTGATGTCACGCTTACTGTTCGTTTATGTCAAAGCATTCAATCAACATTTGATGTGACACTTGAAATTGTTGCTGAATTCTGTGAACCGAGAGATATGCTTCCAATTCCTCCATGCCCTGCACCAACAATTCCGCCGCAGTGTCCAGTAGTGTTTCCAAACAATGATGATGGCGAATAACGATTAAGTTTCCAGCATAGTTATAAAGAGAGGAGCAGCTCCTCTCTTTAACTTTTTTGGAGGTGATCGGAGTGGGGAGTATAGAAGAAGTAAAGCAGCTGATTACGAAATGGAAAGAAATGAATCATTCATACATGAAGGAAATAAAATGGTTGGCTTCCGAGGCAAAGAAAAATGTAGACTTACGCGTTATTAGTTATTTTACCTATTCCTTAAATGTTCAACATGAAATGGGATTCGATAATTTTGCACTTGGGTCTTATCATATTCAAAATGTGGGAGAGAAACCGTTAACTAATCTCTATATTTGTCTAAAGGTATCTCCTAATAATGTATTTGACTTTTCAGGAAAATATGTATATAAGGACTCAAAGCAGAAAATGAAATTAGCCAATGCATGGGAGCGAATAAATGACCCTACCGATAAACAAGAATTTTGGCTTAAGCCGATTCAATCACAAGCATTAAATCCAACAGAGACACTGTCATTCGCAAATTTTCAAGTGAAGTGGAATCCGCAATCCTCCTACACAGGAAGTATGATGGGATTCACTTATGGTGATGAAATCGAAGGTGGGATGGAGGCTCTTAACCATATAAATATTAGTGGTAAGGTAGAAGGGGATGATGAAAGTGAATAATCAAGAAATGCATACACATTTTAAACGATTTCTTCAACAATATATAAAAGAGAACATGGAAGAGTTAAGTGTAAACAGGGAGGATCAGAATAATAGCTTTATTTTTTTAGAAGATCGTACACTTCAATTGATCATAACGTATATGTTCATGAAACTAGATAGTGGCCTGTATAGGGGCGATAGGAATGAGAAAGCTGAATCAGCCAAGATCGATGAGATCATTTCCGAGCTTGATGTAGGATTGGCGGAAAGTAGAGAGGGGTTTGAAGAAGTTATTCGCGTTTTAAGGGAAGGGAGCTCATAAGAATGAGAGAGTTTTGTGTAATGGTAGATTTTACGATGAATATCTAACTTTTCTCCGTAAACGATCATTCATTTATTATATAACTAGCGGTAAAACCCCACAGATTAAAGTTTCACTTTATTCATCTTCCATTCTACCCCGTGTAGGTAACTACATACTTCAAATAAAGCAAAGCCAATACTATTTTCAATTGAAATACAAAATGCTATGGAATCCAGATCTATAGAAAAGTAATAGCAATGGTGAAAACCTACAGCTAAAGATGAATTTTAAGCAATCCAATTCAGCAACACTTAAGGAAACGTACTTGTTTAATGAATACGATTAGTAAAGGCATAAACAATAAATCCGTATTGTGATTTAATACAATTTTAGTAGTAAAACTTCTTATCCAAGTTAATTTGTGCTATTTTTATTATATCGCTATAATCCTAGTATATGATAGAATTATTGACCATATCCCTTGCCTCCAAAGCAACATTTTGAAATTGAAGGGATAGCTGTCAGTAATTAATTTAGTTTATTCAAGTCTATATGGATTTAGGTTATAAAGGCGTTGCCACCGATGTGGTGAAGTTTTTATCCCGCATATAACTGGCAGTAAGACAACACACTCCAAGCAAAAAGTGAAACCAATATGAGTAGATGTAGGGTCGACTGCCAGTAAATGTCTGATTGGTTCTAGGGCCTTTAGGTCATACCCTTGTGGTACGAACAATCAGTGGGGAATAAACAAAACCCCACTGATTGAAGTTTCACTTTATTTAAAGTTTTGTATGCAGGAAAGGACGGAGGAGAATGGTAAAGAAAAAGGTAGGTATCATATTTGGCGGAAAGTCTGCTGAGCATGAAGTATCCCTTCAATCAGCTAAAAATATTGTTGAGGCAATTGATAAAGGTAAATATGACGTAGTGCTAATTGGGATTGATAAAGAAGGGAAATGGCATTTAAATGATCAGTCATCCTATTTACTTCACGAAGAAAATCCAAAGCTTATTCAATTAAATAAATCGAACGATACCGTGGCTATAATTCCTGGTGAACGTGATAACCAATTGATTCACGCATCAAATGCAATCCAAATTGATCAACTCGATGCAGTTTTTCCAATCGTTCACGGTACTTTAGGTGAAGATGGTAGTCTACAAGGAATGCTAAGATTAGCTAATATTCCTTTTGTTGGTTCCAGTGTATTAGGTTCTTCCGTTTGTATGGACAAGGATATAGCAAAGCGTCTTTTAAAGGCTGCAGGAATAAATGTAGCTAAAGGGCTTGTTTATTCCAAAGCTAAGAAACAACAAATCTCTTATTCATATGCAGTAGAACAATTGAGTACGCCAATTTTCATCAAACCGGCTAATCAAGGTTCGTCTGTTGGGGTAAGTAAAGTAACGACAGAGGAAGAGTTTTATAAAGGGATCGAAGAAGCCTTCCAGTATGATCATAAAGTGATCTTGGAAGAAAATATTATTGGCAGGGAAATTGAATGCTCTGTCTTAGGAAATGCAGCACCAAAGGCTTCATTGCTAGGAGAAATCTTACCGCAATCCGAATTCTATTCCTATGAATCAAAATATATCGATGAAAAAGGGGCAGAATTAGCCATTCCTGCTGATGTACCTAAGGAAACGACAGAACGTGTGCAGGAAGTGGCGATAAGGGCATTTGAGGCACTGGCTTGTGAAGGATTGGCTAGAGTTGATTTCTTCATAACCGAGGATGAAGAAATTTATGTGAATGAGGTGAATACATTACCAGGTTTCACGAAAATAAGTATGTATCCAAAGCTTTGGGAAGTAAGTGGGCTTCCATATAAGGAGTTAATTCATACATTAATTGAGCTTGCCATTGAACGGCATGAGCAGGATAACCAATTAAAGAGTACGAAATGGGATTAATAGGATGGTAGATGGGGATATCAAAAAAAGATATCTTAATATAGGCACTTCTTGTGGAGAGCAATGTATGAAGACACTGGAATAGCAGGATATTGCTCACGACAAGGGGAGGCTGAACCATTGTCGGTGAAACAAGCTGTATAGAAAAAAGGGCTGTCTTTTGCGACTGCCCTTTTTATGTTAGTATGTGGTGAATTTTTCTGCTATCGGTGTTCGTTCTTTGATAGCTGGTTTTTCATCAAAATAACCTAAATGAAGGAATCCGATGATCTTTTCATTTTCTTTCAGTTTTAATATATCCTTAACAGCTGGATCATAGATATGTGGGTTGGTTTTCCAAACGACGCCGAGCTGTTTTTCCCAAGCTAATAACCAAAAGTTCTGGATCATACAAGCAACGGCACCATAATTCTCTTCCCATTGCTTCTGTATTTCTGCTTCTTCCATGACAACCACCAAAATTGCATTTGGTTCATTCAAATAATCTTCCCGATTTTGTTGTTTTTCTTCAGGATAAGTGGAAGCAACTTTTTTGCGAAGTCAGGCCGCCTATCTTGTCCAACAAAGATAAAGCGCCATGGCTGCCGCATGCCGTGGTTTGGAGCCCAGATAGCATCTTGGAGCAAAGCAAATACCGTTTCTTCTTTTACTTCTTCATGGTTATAGCCTTTTTTAACTGCGCGACGCTCCCGAATAATTTTGGCAAGCTGCGATTTAGTTGCAGTAAATTCCATGGTTTACATCTCCTTATAGTTGTGTTGCATTATTCTCAGTTAATTGATAATTATTTTCAGTTAAATTGTAGCCGATTAAAAGAAGAAAAGCAAATTAGCTCAAAAATTGCAGTATTTTGTTCAGTAATCAGTTTATCCCGCATATAACTGGAGACCTCCACTCCAAGCAAAAGTGAAACCAATGAAGTTCCACTTTATGAAGCCATCTTTTATACTTCAATGCGAAATAGGGCATGAGCAATCATTATCATTTCTATTGGTTTTTCTTTGAATAAATATTTTTGCTCAGTCCTATTAGCTTTGTTTTCTAATCTGTTGTTTCGTTGCTAGAATATTTCTACTTGATACGAGATACGTTTAACGCAATAATAGATAGTGAATTAAACAGCAAAGCTGTCGTTCATTGGAAAATATGTGAATTAATTCACAAAAATGGGAGGTCAGCATGAAAAATTTTCTGACGCGTAAAGGGGTTTCGCTATCTGGAAAAACGTATTTTATAACAGCGTTAAGTTATATGGCATTAGGTTTGTTTTCGTCTCTAATTATTGGGCTCATTATAAAAACAGCAGGAGAAAAGATTATTATTTTGGCTTCTCCTGATTTGGCAAATGCACTAATTGAGATGGGTAATTTTGCAATGGATACGAAAGTAATGGGAGGTGCTATAGGGGTAGCGATCGCCTATGGATTGAAAGCGCCACCGCTTGTTTTGTTCTCAGCATTATTCGCAGGTGCCTTTAGTGCCGAATTAGGAGGACCAGCTGGGAGTTATGTTACTGCGCTAATAGCTACAGAGTTTGGTAAAATGGTATATCAAGAAACGCGTGTAGATATTATAATAACACCTTTGGTAACAATTATATCTGGCTTTGCAGTTGGTACATTTATTGGTCCTGCTATCAATAAATTTATGGTAGGATTTGGCGAGATGATAAACTGGTCCACAGAACAGCAGCCGTTCATTATGGGAATCTTAGTAGCTGTGCTAATGGGACTTGCCTTAACGGCGCCCATATCATCAGCGGCGATTGCAATTATGCTATCTTTGGATGGTGTAGCGGCTGGAGCGGCAACGATTGGTTGCTCTGCCCAGATGGTCGGTTTTGCAATTGCTAGTTATCGGGATAACGGTTTTGGCGGAGTTATAGCTCAAGGAATTGGAACATCGATGCTGCAAGTTGCTAATATTTTAAAAAAACCAATTATCCTGTTGCCACCAACAATTGCTGGGGCAATACTCGCACCATTTGCTACGGTATGGTTAGAATTAACGAATAATCCTTCTGGAGCAGGGATGGGTACAAGCGGCTTTGTAGGTCAGATGATGACTTTTGAATCCATGGGCTTCTCCATGCATGTGGTTTGGAGTGTCATTGTTTTACATATTATAGCCCCAGCTTTTATCAGTCTACTGAGTGCTGAATACCTAAGAAAGAAGGGTTTGATTAAACCTGGTGATATGAAGATTACGTATGAATAGATTCAAAGAATAAATAGGTTTTAGAGGCTAGTTATTGTAATTCAAGCTTGTTTTGGCTATTAAATTTATCGCCACATATGACTGGCAGTAAGCCCTCGGTCAAGCAATAAAGAGAAACCGAAATGGGAAGTGTGGAACAACTGCCAGTAAATGTCCGATTGGTTCGGGCCTACATGGAAGTAGGTCACAAAGGCGTTGCCACAGGACGTGGCGAATGAAGCCTTTGTACGTATTTGTTTCAGTAAAAACCGGATGGAAGCTTCACTAAACATGAGATTTGATAAATCACATGTTTAGTTTTACACAACGTTTTTGCAAAGGGGGATTACAATGAATCCATTATTGAAAGAGGCAGTGAAACAAGCAGGAGATGAAAGTTCTATCTATAAGATTAAGCGCGTAGCAGGTGGGTCTATCAATGAGAGCTATTTTGTAAAAACAGATCGAAACAACTATTTTATTAAATATCATCCAAATGCCCCAAACCGTTTTTTTGAGCTGGAAGCCAAGGGTCTTCAATTGATAAAGGATACAAATACCATTGATGTACCAAAAGTAATTGCTTATTCCGATCAACAAGAGAGAGCATACTTAGTATTGGAGTGGGTTAGTGGGCAAGAACATAAGGATACGGAAAGACTATTGGGTGAACGATTAGCAAGCATGCATTGTCATAAAGGAGACAAGCATGGGTTCTCTAGTAATACTTATGTGGGAACACTCTCGCAAGTAAATGGCCTTTATACAAGTTGGCAAGCGTATTATCGAGAATGCCGTTTATATAGCCAACTAGAACTGGGGATACAGCGAAATCAAATTACCGGTAAACGAAGAAGACAGTTGAATAAATTAATAGATAAATTAGATTTGTTTGTTCCCGATCATGTTACTCCATCTTATTTACACGGTGATTTATGGGGAGGGAATTGGATTGTAGGAAGTAATGGAGCTCCATTCTTAATTGACCCTTCGTTCTTATTTGGGGACAGGCATTTTGAATTAGCATTTACTGAGCTATTCGGCGGGTTTTCGAATTCATTTTACCAAGCTTACGAGGAAAGATTCCCAGTGAGTAATTATTATGAGGATTGTAAAGCCATTTATCAGCTTTACTATTTACTTGTTCATTTAAATATTTTTGGAGAGATGTATGGTCCTCATGTAGATACGATCTTAAACAAATTCGTTGGTTGATTTGGAGGAGCTGCATCATGACATTTTATGATGTTCTTGTATTTATTCATGTTTTTCTCTATTTTAGGTTTAGGTCCTAGTTTTTTTAAAAGTTAAGAAAGTATAAAATCAGTGCAATGACTGCGTTAAGCCAAGTAGTTATTTTGAAATGGTTGATGTATATTGG
>NZ_CANMAB010000078.1:0-19350 GCF_947495635.1 uncultured Virgibacillus sp.
GTGGTCAAGCAAGCAGTAGCTATTATTCCATAATAGCTACTAGAGGAAGCGTAAATCTGAGCATGTAGTGATAAGGATTGAGCGAATTTTGCTCAGTCTTTTTTGCAATTTTTATATAAATTTATTTTTATACATCTCTAATCGCTTGCATGCAAACTCGTATTCTACATTGAATAGGTGCATAATTTGATATGGGGATGCCTTAGGAATGCGTTGTAGCATGAACGTAGGTACACATAAGTGGTAGCTAAAATAATTTGCTTGCCACTCTTGCAGTTCAATGAAGGCTTGAGGTAAATATTCCTGACGACCAGCATGCCATAGGTTATGTGCTATTTCATGGGCAAATTCCTGCCATTGAACTTGTTCGTTATTAGTGGCATTTAAAAAAATAATGCATTTACCATTCTTGTACACAGTTTCGCTGCTAAATTCCCAAAAGTATACGGGTATTTTTAAGGAGTTAGATATATTCTCGATTCTTAGCTCAGTAGGGATCTTTATGTTAATTTTTGCTAATAAATGTTGGATGTAGTCTTCTGTCCTTGAATATAAATACATAGTAGCCCCCTTAATAGAATGTATGTTCGTTTTTGGTGTAAAATAGATGGTGCACAATGTTGTACACCTAGTATATTTCATGTATATGTGGAATCAGAAAAGGGTATATTTAGTGACCATGTAACTAAAGCTTACCAATTAATAATGCTCATACTCAATTAAAATATGATGAACTAAAAAATCATGTCTGATCCTCTTCTTTAAAGGCCTCCCAGATTCTTTTAAGTCTACGGAGGTCTTCTTCTTTATTTTTTGGTAATTCTTTATACCATCTCTCTAAAGATGGGTCATTACGAAAGGCTGCAAACGCTTCTTCTTCCGAAAGCCTAGGATCATCAGATCGCCCTAGTAAATAATCTGTTGTACTAGATAATACAGTTGCCAACCGATCCAATTCATGATCTTTGATCGGTCTATCTCCTAGTTCAATTCTGTTCATAACACTCACATTTAAATGAACACGTTTGGCAAGTTCGCGTTGACTCCAATTTCTACTTTCCCTTAACTCAATAATTCTTTTTCCTATATTCAACGTAAACACCACTTTCTATATCAGCAACTAAATCATATCATAATTTCCAAAAAAGAAACAATTCATTTCTTAAACAGAAATACTTTTTTTGACATTTCTAATATAGCAATGTATGATAAGAACACATGTTCTATTAATTAAAAATGAATGGCTGGGAGGAAGTAACATGTGTTCAAACAAAAATAGGAGTGTAAGGAACAACAATTGTGTTAAATGGGTAGTCAATGAATATAGGCGAGATAAGCGAACCGGTCCACTATCACCAATATCAAGAAGTAATTATGCGCAGCTTTTATTTGAAAAGGGGGCGGGCTTCCATGAACAAGGAACAAATCGAGAGTACGTTAAAAGATTATCATTGGATGATTAAAGAAATAAATCGACAACGTAAGCTTTTAAATGAGGATATTGGTACAAGGTTGGTAGCTCCTTCAGGGATAGAATCATCACTCCCAAAAGCACAGGGAACCGTAAGCGATCCAGTAGCACAGGAAGTAATAAGGCGGGATAAGAAGAGTTCTTGGATTGTTAAACTAGAGAAGAAAGTGTTATTTATTCAAGAAAGATTGCCAGCTATCAAAGACCCTAGAGAGGCTACGGTTTTAGAATGCATGCTTGATGGGATGACAATAAGTGCTATAAGTCAGCATATGGGACTTTCAAGAAGGCATATTTATAACATTAAAGAATCAATTGTAGACAAAATTTCACAGTTTACACACTCTTCTCAGTAAATGACAAGTTAGAATAGCTTGATGTAGACTAGAGTCAAGCAAGATAAATCAACAACGATTTCTCACAGATGCATGTCCGAAATGACGTAAAACTAAACATTTCTTAGCTATCGATAGATATTAAAAAGTCGTGAATGCGCCAATGCGTGTTTAGGGCTTTTTTTTATTGAAATGGTAGTGAAGAAAAAGGAGGTGAAATTCAAGAGAAGATGAATAGTGGTTTGTAGTTGCATTAAGGAAGTAGGAGAGGAAGTACTTACTATTTTATTTGAATTCGGAGGGAACAAAATGGCAGATAATCAAATTAAAATGCAAGAAGGAAAAAACAAAATATTATTATTTCGTTTGCTAGAAAATCAAAGTGAAGAAGCAGCAAAGTTAGTATTTCAAACAGAACATACGTTTAGCTACTCTCGTGAGTTAGAAAGGATTATAACAAAGGATGGTTCCTTAATTAATGTCGGAGAATTAGAGTCAGAAGTTAGCATTGAAGCAATTCAGGCAATGGGTGATCCAGTAGGTGATATGCTTCGCCAATCTGTTATTAAAGGACAAAAGCTTGAACTATGGGAAGTAACAGTAGATGAGGAATTAAAAACACCAGATAATAAGTATCCAGCTATCTATGCTCAAGGTTATTTAGACTCTTGGGAAGACCCGGCAAATGCTGAAGAAAATGCTACAATATCTAGTAACTTTACAGTAGAAATGGAGCCACAATTTGGCGAAGCTACGTTGACAGATGAGCAGCAAGCTGCAGTACAGTACGCTTTCCAGGATACGACTGCTCCAACAAATGGTGAATGATTAATATACCGAGGTAGTTTTATGGGTTCATCCGATTTAATTATTGGATGAATCCATAAATTATTTGATTCTAATTGTAATGGAAGGTGGTAAAATAATGGAATTTGTAATTAATGAAAAAAAGTATGATTTAAAATTTGGAATTAAATTTATTCGAGAACTAGATAAGGAATATGAGGTGGATTACCAAGGAATGAAATTTGGTATGGGCGTAAATATGGCATTTATGAATCTACAACAGTTTAATCCAGTGGTCATACATTCTGTAATGAAGGCAGCTACTTCATATTTAGCTACACCACCAAC
Source organism: uncultured Virgibacillus sp. (assembly GCF_947495635.1). Taxonomy (NCBI): domain Bacteria; kingdom Bacillati; phylum Bacillota; class Bacilli; order Caryophanales; family Bacillaceae; genus Virgibacillus; species uncultured Virgibacillus sp. Next base: position 2,941 of record NZ_CANMAB010000078.1, read on the forward strand.
GAATCAGCAGATAGAAATAGCTATTGAAAATTATGCGCAGGAGAATGACGGATTACATGACCTTTTTCTGTCATTGAAAGATGAATTGGGGAAGTCACCGGTCATGAAGGACACAATCAAACATTTTCAGAAGACAGCAAAAGTGAACAAATAGTAGATTCGGAACAAACATATGAGGATATTATTATAAATTGTTTTCGCCACTTTGGTTTTAAAAGTCTTTTTGAAATTGAGACACTAACTTTAAGAGAGTATTCCTTAAGACTACACGCATTTCGACTACAGCAAATAGATAAAGAGTATAACATGCATAAGCAGGCTTGGTTGAACCATCAAGTGACGTTAACAAGAGAACAAGGTAAAAAACAGGTTCCTATTTATAAGCGATTTAAAGACTTCTTCGATTATGAAAAATATTTGAAGGAAGTGAATAAACCGAAAATGCGCTTAAATAATAGAATGAAACGTATGGCAAAAGTAGCAAAACGAATTAATGCTGGAGAGGAGGTGTCACATGACAGAATCCTATGAAATTAATGCTTTTTTAGACGCCAATACATCTGGATTTGAGCAATCTATGCAAAATGCTAGTGGAGCAATGAATAATTTTATGAATAGTATGAATGATATTCAGGACGTAGGTGGATCCTTTACCGAGTTGCAAGAATCATTTGATCCTGTAGTAAACAAATTATCTGAGATGGAAGAATCACTTGGATTTATACCAGGTATGTCAGAGGGGATAGCACAGGTTCAATCTGTTCTTGACCCATTTTTGGGAGTTCTAGGTGGGACAGCTAGTATTCTAAACACGTTGTCTTCTGCTGTATTAGGATTTATGCCATTGCTTCAGGGAATACAACCAATCATTACACAACTCTTTACGATGTTATTAAATAATCCATTTGTATTAATTATTACATTAGTTGCACTATTGGTGACAGCTTTTATCTATCTATGGAATACAAGTGAAACATTTAGAGATATTGTAATAGGTGTTTGGGAGTCGATAAAATCATTTATTATGCCAGTTGTGCAAGAGATAGTGAATTTTGTGATGAGTTTATGGGGAATGCTAACCACTTGGTGGATGGAAAATCAAGCCTTGATTATGCAGATATTTAACTCTGTTTGGTCAGCTATTCGTACTGTAATTACTTCAGTGATGAAATTTCTATTGCCATTTCTTACCGTTGCATGGGAAACAATCTCACTTATCATTACCACTGTTTGGGATTATATAAAGACAGTGATCACTATTGCCTTAGAGATTATCTTAGGCGTTATTAGAGCGGTTATGCAAGTAATAACAGGTGATTGGTCTGGGGCTTGGGAAACGATAAAAACTACTTTTTACAATGTTTGGGAAATTATGAAGACATTTGTTGTAACAAAAGCACAAGAAATTTGGCAGTTTATTAAAAGTAAATTTACACAGGTAAAGGATACAATCACAACATTATTTACAAATGCTAAGGACGCTGTTGTAAGAGGATTTACCATAATGGTTACGAGTGCCTGGACGAAAGCACAGGAAATTGTTTCAGCGGTAAGATCAAAATTCCAAGAAGTATTTAACACTATTAGGACAAAGTTAATGCAATCAGTAACAGAAGTGGGAAACCAAATTGCTAAAATGCCAGGAAAGGTTATTGAATTTGCTGGAAGAATGGTCTCAGCAGGTAAGGATCTTATAATGGGATTAATTAATGGAATAAAGGAAAAAGCAGCTGGAGTAGCCAAAGCTGCTCTTGATGCAGCTAAAAGTGCGGTAAACGGTGTCCTAAGCTATTTAGGAATTAAATCACCATCCCGTTTATTTAAAGGTATTGGTGATGATACGATGGCCGGGTTTGCTATGGGGATAGATCAGATGTCGAAGAAAGTCGTGAATTCGGCAATCGCTATATCGGACAGAGTACAGGATTCCTTTAATCCTGAATTTGCAATGCCAAACATTGCAGGTCAGGTAAATAGCTTAAATCAAGCAGCTAATAGAAGAATGCAAAATCATTTGACGAATGAATGGAGTGTAACTAAACAGCCAGCATTTGTGAATGTAGCTATTGGTGGACAACAATTTACTGCTTTTGTAGAAGATATAACGAAGGTTCAAAATAGGAAAGATAACTTAACTCGTAAGCAAAATTGGTAGGAGGTGCTTTATGAGATTTGTAGATACGCAGGCAGTAAGCCGTACCGAAAATAACTCCTTAGCAATACAAACTATCTTTAATGAAAACAATTTAGATAAATTATTAACAGATGAAAATGGTAGTTTTGTAACGTTAACTGTTTCGGGAAGAAGTAATTTAAAGCAGCGTATTCATACAACGGAACTTCCTGGTGTTCATGGTGTTATGGAATCGAAAGGATTAACATGGGATGTCCGAGAAATCAAAGTAAAATATAAAATTTCAGATCAATCAAAGGAAGGGTTTAGGAGGAGATATAATCTATTAAACGATATGCTAAAAGGATCTAGAAAGGAACTAACTTTTACCGACGAGGATGTATCGTTTTATGCAACTTTGTTAGAAAGTGATGTACCTGAAGAATCAACAAATAGTTTGGTATCTACAATCACATTTTTGTGTTCTGATCCATTTAAATATGGGAAAAAACACCAAACTATTTCTTTAAGAAACTTTACTTGGGATGTATATAAGAATCAGATTTGGGGTGATTTTATTGGCAATTAGTACACCGACTTTGAAATTAGTAAAGCCAGAAATTACAGATGAAATTGGCACTTCTATTGCTAACTTTGCACAAAATGCAGATAAGATAGATTCAGCGATAAAGCAACTTCAAGAGGATAATTTAGCTTTACAAGGAGATGTAACGAAAAATAAAATGGATTTGGAAGCCATGAATGATTCTATTTCAAGCCTTCAAACAAATTTTAATACCATAAGTTCAGTAGTGGAAGAAAACAAAATAACGATTGAAACCATGCAAACACAGTTAGCTAATATCGAAGAACGTTTAACTGCATTAGAAACCGTATCAACAGAGGGTGAGGCATAATGCGATGGATTGAGATCGCACAAAAGTATGAAGTTAATGTACAAGGTTCAGTAGAAGCTTACCCTATTATTACTGCTGTAACCCAAAAGGAAATACCATATATTAAATTAAGTGTAGGCAATGCAGCGTTAAAACTGCATTATCCTTTTAAGAAAAATGATACTGTTAAAGTGGATTTTGATAAACGGAAAGTATTTATAAATGATGAATTACAAATGACATCAGTCGATTTGACCGATGCAGATTTTTTCCCGTTAACCCCAGGTCTTAATGAAATACAAACAGTACCTGCAATGCAATTAGAGGTTAAATATAGGGAAAGGTGGTTGTAATAATGAAAGAAAAATTATTTATTTTTGATAGGTATGATAATTTATTAGCAATCACCAATAACTATATAGAAGCTTTGTTGGAGGAGACGGTCGAGAAGCCCGTCTCTTTTACTATTACTTTTCCTATGTCTGATGAAGATGCAAGTTATTTAATGGGTGGCAATCAAATTGCATTCAGAGATTTAAAAGGAAATTTTAGGCTGTTTACAATTCGAGAGGTTGATGATAAGGACGGAGAATCTACAGAGAAGACAATTGAGTGTTTGCCAGGAATCCAAGAATTAACCGATGTAATTGTGAAAGAAGGAAAAATACAAAAAAAGCCAGCAGTTGATGCACTAGAGTTTATTTTAAAGAACTCTCGTTGGATAGCTGGAAATGTAGTAGATTTAGGGGATAATTCCATTAATTTTCATTATCATAATGCCTATGAGAGCCTAGGAAATTTGATAGGAATTTGGGGTGGTGAAATTGTTGATCGAATAGAAATAGAAGATAATAAACTTATAGGCAGATATATTGATATTGTATACCGTAAGGGCTCTGATTCAGGTAAACGATTTGAAATTGATAAAGATATAAAAAATATTACGAGGACTGTCTTATATTATCCTAAAACTGCCTTGTTTGGAAAAGGTGGTTCTATACAAACTGAAGAGGGAAATGAATCAAAACAAGTTTCGTTTCGTGATGTAGTATGGTCAAAGGATAATGGTGATCCTGTAGATAAGAAGTTAGGACAAGAGTGGGTAGGAGATGCTGAAGCATTGAATAAGCACGGCATTCCAAATTTAAAAACTGGAAAAATGATGCACCGATTCGGGATATTTGAAGATAATGATGAAACAGATTCCCAAATATTGCTTGAAAAGACATGGAGAGCGCTACAGGCTGAAAAGGAGACCCAAGTACAGTATGAGATGGATATTATTACCTTTTATCAGATTTCAAGTTACGAGCATGAACAAGTCTTTTTAGGAGATTCAGGGATAGCACGAGATAAAAATGTTAAGCCAATGATACTCATTGAGGCACGTATTATGTCATGGAAGTATGATATTGGGAATCCAAATAATGGAAGTATTGTTTTAGGCAACATACTAGACTTAAATCCTGATAACACTGAAATTAATTGGGTAATAGATAAGGTGAAAGAAGATAGCGGGAATTGGGATGCAGGTGGTGGACCAATTACAGATCAAAAATTTCCAGATGTAGAACCACCGGTTCCGTTAAATGTTGTAGCTGATGGTTTATTTAAGAAAATTGCACTATCGTGGACATTTGAATCTACGTACATCATAGCTGCATATGAAGTTTATGCAAGTCAGATAAATGGATTTGTGCCAGATCCAACCAATCTTGTCTTTCGAGGTAAAGTAGGGGCTTTTAACTTTGCTACAGACACCGATGAAAAATGGTATTTTCGAGTACGGGCAGTTAATACACATGGTACGCCAAGTGATTATTCAGAGCAAGTTAGTGCATCCACTGTACAATTAGCTTTACCAGACTTAGAAGATATTGTACCTGAATTTATTAATTATAGCATTTATGAGGGTGATGAACCACCAAATGTTAATGATTATACGTATTGGTTAAATACGAGTGAAGAGCCAAAGCTTTTATATAAATGGAATGAAACATTAGAAGAGTGGTATGCGCTTGCGCCAACTAATGCAGCCGATATAGAAGCAGTTAGTGAAAATGAATATAACGAGAAAATAAGTTCAATCGAAGAAACTGCAGAGCAAATTTCTTTAAGTGTGTCAACTTTAGAGCGAGAAGTTGATGAACATAATATAAGTATAGAGGATAACAGGTCAACCATTGAACAGCAAGCTAATGAGATAGCGCAAAGGGTAAAAGCTACAACGTATGAAGCTGATATGAGTGACATGAATATTCGAGTTACCCATGCTGAGTCTGAAATCATTCAACATGCGGATGAAATTCTGCAACGTGTTGAAAAGAATGGGGTTGTCTCAAGTATCAATCAGTCACCCGAAGAAATTAGAATTAATGCTGAACGTATTGCAATTAACGGAGATTTAGTTGTCAATGACGGAAAAGTCTATATTAAAGATGGTGTAATAACTAATAATCTTATTGCAGGAAATGCCAATATAGATGGAGCCAAAATAGCTAATGCTTCCATTACAAATGCCAAAATAGCGAATATAAATGCAGATAAAATTAATGCTGGAATATTAGACGCTAATAAAGTATTAGTCCGTGTGAAAAATGGTACGCAAGCTATAGAGATAAATGATAATGGCTTTGAAACGGTTGATAACAATGGCAACATCCGGATTCATATAGGGGTACAAAATATAGGGGGGAAAGGTCAATCCAATCCTGCTACAATTAGATTCTTTGGTGGAAGTGGAAGTGTAAGTGCTGGGGTTGGAATGAATGTTAATAATCATTTTATTATCGGTAGTGATCAAAATGGGGTATCAACATCTATTTACTCAGATTCCAACCAATTATATTATGGACAACAGCATAGGTTCGTTGCTTATGGTGTAACTAACCCCGCAGATTTTTTTCAGTTTTCAAGTGTTCTAAATACAGGAGGAACTGCAAGAGAACCTTATTTTAGAATACCACGTGATAATGTAGGGTATATAGGTTCACCATCTTTTAGGTGGTGGAGAATTTATGGACACAATGTACACGCAAATAATTTTAATGAGATCTCATCAAGAGATTCAAAAGAAAATATCCACACTATCGATTTAGAAGAATTACAACGGGTTTTTAATAAAATTGAGATAAAAAGATTTAATAGAAAGATTGGGGATAAGAAGACCGGCATTAAGGTACACACAGGTATAATTGCTGAAGACGGGCCAGAGGAGTTAATGAATGAGACGCAAGATGGCGTTTTATTGGGAAGCGCTATTTTTACAGTGGCCGGTGCACTCAAGTATCAGATGCAGAGAATCGATAACATTGAAAAGAAATTAGAAGGAGCATTATAAATGGAACATAATAAAGATATCAACCTACAATATGTAGTTAATTCATTAACCAATCAGATATCAACTCTTACTCAAGAAAAAGCATATTTAGAAGCAATTGTTACAAGTCAGCAAGAAGAAGCCAATAAATTACGTGAGGAGTTAAATAAAGCGGTTGATAAAAATGACTCATTATGACAATTTCAAATAGGAAAGCGAATCAGGGGAATTTAGATAGTAGGTAGGCTATAGATTTATGTAACGTCATAGATGTGGGGAGGCGGACATGTCTGAACAATGGTATACAAATAAAGAATTATTTGAACAAATAAGTTCTATCCAGGGAGATTTTAAAGACTTGCGTTCTGAAATGCAAGAAACAAGGAAAATTATTAGAAAGTATAATGGCTTACGAGAAGAACTTGGAGTAATCAAAGAAAAAGTAGATAGAATGGAAGCCGAATCAGAAGGAAAAGAATCAGTATCAGAAGCTGTCCGCTTATGGAGTGGATGGCTTTTTGGTTTGTTAACACTTGCAGTTCTAATTATTCAGCAGTTTTAGTGGAGGTGAGTAAATGGACAAAGGCACGATCATTCGTACGCTAGTATTGGCATTGGCGTTGCTTAATCAATTTTTGATAATTGCTAATCTAAACCCTATACCTGGAACAATGGAGACGTGGGGCGAAGCAATCTCTATTATATTTACTGCTACAGCAAGTACATGGGCTTGGTTTAAAAATAACTATATTACGTCAAAAGGTAATGAACAAAGGAAAGTATTACAGCAATCTAATCTGACAAGATAGTCAAGCGGCTAGTCCAAACGGGCAAGTCGCTTTTTTAATATAAAAATAATGAAGGAGGAATTTTTTATGACAAAAATTTTTATTGATGCAGGACATGGTGGTAGTGATCCAGGAGCAACTGGAAATGGATTACAGGAGAAGGATGTTACGTTGGCCATTGCTTTAAAGCTACGTGATATTTTAAACAGTGATTATGAAGGACATTCGGTTATGCTTTCGCGGACAACGGATCAAACATTATCCTTATCACAACGTACGAATATGGCTAATAGCTGGGGGGCAGATTATCTCGTTTCTGTTCATATTAATGCAGGTGGAGGTACCGGATTCGAATCCTACACTTACAATGGTAGCTATTCAGGCAAGGCTGAAACGAATCGATTACGTGCTATTGTGCATAATGCCATTGTGAATGAAACAGAGTTTAGGGATCGTGGAAAGAAGGAAGCAAACTTCCACATGGTAAGAGAATCTGCTATGCCAGCTGTGCTTACGGAGAATGGTTTTATTGACAATGCTGCAGATGCAGCAGCATTGAAGTCGGATGCTTTCCTAAATAAAATTGCTCGTGGTCATGCAGAAGGTTTAGCAAGTGCATTAGGTCTTACCCTTAAAGATGTAAATGATGGGCAAGGATATATTGAAGTAGTTGTTGATTCATTATGGACTTATAATACGGCAAATTGGAATGATAAGGCAGTTATAGTAAATCAAGGGGAAGTCTTTACTGTCATTAGGGACAAGTTCCCAGTAGATGGAGGTTATATGTATCAAATTAAGAGCGGATTGTATATTACTGCAAATCCAACCTATGTAAGGTATTATACGAAATAAAAAATCCGCTAAGGGTGTTGAATCCCCAAAGGTTACTAGATAAAAAAGATTAACCTTTGGGGTTCACCTCACTGTGAGGGAGGATCTTTAACTTTTGCTTATTCAAAATAAAGATCAAAACCTTCAAGTATTTCTCTAGCAGTTTTATTTTTTGCTTAATTGCTTTAAACCTCCACCATAGAAATTTTATCCCGCATATAACTGACAGTAAAACCCTCACTGATTGAAGTTTCACTCTATATAGGGTTGGGCGCCTCTGTTAGTCTGTCAAGGTGCTTATGATCGAACCCAGTTTTCCTTTTATGCACATTACTAGCTACATATTTATGTTCAAAAAGTTAATATGGAAATTGGAAACCAATATGATGCTTATGAGCTCCCGATATCTAAGCCAAAATATACCAATTCACATAGTATAATTAAAATTACTATTAACTTAAAAACAATCCTCAGTTCGTACTAATTTTTCCATTAATACCTTTTTAAAATATTTATGTTTAAGAAAATCTACTATAATTAAATTAAGAGGAAGAAGAATTCATAGTACTTGTCTAATGGTAAGGCTTTCTTTGTTATTTTTTGAATAGAGTTGGAAGTTTCCTTAACAATTGTAGCCAGGATAATAGCCAGGGTGGGGATGGCTGTATACATATTGCATCGGATTATAAGGGTGTGGTAGCGGCATGTTTGGATAATGAACTGAAGTATAACCTTGGTTGTTATTTTTTGATTTGCGACTACATTCATCCGTTGGTCCAATAATAATGGTTTCGTTTTTTATCGGTGCAACGGCCTCTTTCCATGCTTCTGGATCTAAGCAATACGTATGAGCTATAACGTCTACAGGAGTTTTTGTCAAGATATCTGACCCTAAGATATATTCAGGATATGGCGCGTCAAAAATGGCTAGTAAATGTGTGTTGTTCTCTGACGCTTCTTCCCAATGCCACCATCCCTGAGGTATATTTGCAACTTGGCCTGGTGTGATTGGTATATTTTTAACTTCGTTATTGAAAGGGTTCATAAAGGAAACGACAGCTGAACCACTAATACAATACACCAATTCTGCTGCGTTTTGATGATAATGTGGCTCAACAACATGACCCTTGCTTAAATAGATATCAAGTATCGATACATTACTTAATGTATTTAATACATCTCTTCCTAACCGGTTAATATAATTCTCGGAATTCCTTGTAAATAATCGATTCGTATTTAAATCCGAGAAATATTCCACGTCAGGCTTCGTGTAATCCATGTAAGAAGTTACCATAAGCTTTTCTCAACTCCATATATTTAAAGTTATTCACATCATATCTTATGAAAAGGTATGGAAAGTGTGACAAATGCCTATATTGCTTACAACTAAAATTATGAGAAGCTTGCGAGAAAGAATACAAATGACATAGCGTTATGATGAATTAACGAAAGTATGGAACGTGATAGGGTGGCTATAGAAGTAATTCAAGCTAACAGGTAGGAATAAGTTTGATATAGTAGCCTAGCCATCGGTGTTCGTTTAGAAGGTAAATGACCATGTCTATAGGGTGATTGTTAATAATTTTTCTTTTGACATAAACAAAGGACGTACACGAATGCACGTCCCACTACTAACCGCCAATAATATGGTATCCAGAATCAACATGAAGAACTTCTCCGGTAATACCTCGGGAAAGTTCACTCATAAAGAATAGTGTAGCATCTCCAACTTGATCCTGATCCACATTTTTTCGAAGAGGAGCTTTTTCTTCGATCATCCCTAATTTTTCGTTGAAACCAGACACTCCTTTGGCTGATAGTGTACGAATTGGTCCGGCAGATACTGCATTAACTCGAACACCATATTTACCCATATCTTCAGCTAAATATCGCACGCTTGCTTCTAGAGAGGCCTTGGCAACACCCATAACATTATAGTTTGGAATAACCCTTTCTGCACCAAGATAAGTTTGTGTAACAATACTTCCACCCTCTGTCATTAGGTCCTTTGCGGCTTTTGTTACAGCTACTAAGGAATAAGCACTAATTTCCTGAGCTAGTAAAAAGCCATCTCGTGATGTGTCTGCATACTCACCTTGTAATTCCTCTCTGTTAGCAAAGGCTACTGAATGAACGATTCCATGAATGGTTCCAATCTTTTCTTTTATGGTAGAAAAAGCTTCAGTAATACTCTCGTCATTAGCTACATCACAGGATACAATCAACTTAGCTGTAATATCATGCTTATCAAGAAGCTTTGTCAATTTCTTGTAAGAACGATCTTGTCTATATGTAAATATTAGATTTGCTCCTGCTTTATGTAAGGATGATGTTATTCCCCATGCGATGCTTCGTTCACTTGCAACACCCATGATAACAATGTTTTTTCCTTCTAATAAATTCGTCATCAAAGTACCTCCATAATAATTCTTTTGTACATTATAACCTATCCCATAAATTGAAAGAAAGTCTTATCTATTGTATCATAGGACACTTCGTAATAAATTGCATCAAACCTTTGATCTTGTAGGGGTTGAAACGAAAAAATAAAAAAAATTAAATTCCCCCTTTACAAACCATTCATATCTGGGTATAATAAAATTCGTTGGTTTACGACAGAGTTTAACAAAATTCGTTGTAACATATGCCAAATAAATGTTTGGCCCGTTGGTCAAGTGGTTAAGACACCGCCCTTTCACGGCGGTAACACGGGTTCGAATCCCGTACGGGTCACCAATATTATTTTAATATACGAGTGGTTTTGGAGGATTAGCTCAGCTGGGAGAGCACTTGCCTTACAAGCAAGGGGTCGCAGGTTCGAGCCCTGCATCCTCCACCATAAAGCCGGCCTAGCTCAACTGGTAGAGCAACTGACTTGTAATCAGTAGGTTGGGGGTTCAAGTCCTCTGGCCGGCACCATTTTTTACAAACCATGAATAAATTATAATATATAGTTAACAATATGGAGGGGTAGCGAAGTGGCTAAACGCGGCGGACTGTAAATCCGCTCCCTCAGGGTTCGGCAGTTCGAATCTGCCCCCCTCCACCATTTTTATTGTTGGGCTATAGCCAAGCGGTAAGGCATCGGGTTTTGATCCCGTGTACCCCAGGTTCGAATCCTGGTAGCCCAGCCATTTTTTTATTTATGGGTCTTTTTTTGGGAAGAGCCCTATTTTTTTGATGAATGAATTTTTCAACACGAGCCATTAGCTGGCCGCAAGCATCAGCGAATTAACTACTAGATGCAGGCCTGCGAGGAGTGTGGCATCAGCGAGTTGTCATTCAACACGACGAGCACCATTTTTTGTCAAGCTAAAGCTTAACGTATAAATTATTATTTTCAACACGAGCCATTAGCTCAGTCGGTAGAGCATCTGACTTTTAATCAGAGGGTCGGAGGTTCGAATCCTCCATGGCTCATTTATATTAATAGTATAGAAACGTCATATAAAAGGTGGGATAAACAAGGTCGTTATGGAATGTAGCAGCCTTGTTTATTTGCATTTTAGAGTGATTTTTTACATAATAGTAACAGTTATTTTTTTATACATAGCATGGTATTATGATATCATGTTTTCTTGAGTGAATGTCCTTAAAGGGAGACAACATTTTCTAATGAAAAATGGTACAATCGTGATATAATTTTACTATAGATAATGCCTGATAATAATTTATTCCGTACGAATTTCTATATACAACAATTAAAAGGATGATAGGCAATGGAGACCTCCAGAATTCCTGGTTTTTATAAGAAGTCGGTGGAAGAACGCAGAGATTTGCTGAGAGACATGCATGGGTTGACAGATCAAGATATAAATACCTTAGCTGAGAAGGAAGCGTTATCCCCTGATACAGCTGATAAGATGATTGAAAACGTAATTGGTACTTTTCCCCTTCCGTTAGGATTAGGATTGAATTTCTTAATTAATGGGAAAGAATATGTAGTACCAATGGCGATTGAAGAACCTTCTGTTGTTGCTTCTGCTAGCCATATTGGGAAAGTAGTGAGAGAAGCAGGAGGTTTTACAACTGAAGCAACAGATAGAGTCATGATCGGACAAATTCAGGTTGTTGGATGCCCAGATTTGCAACAAGCTAAAGATAAATTGGTAGCAAAGAAAGATGTACTAATTGAAAATGCTAATGCTGCTTACCCAAGTATTGTGGCAAGAGGCGGTGGTGCAGAAGACCTTGAAGTACGCATACTAAATGAAGAATCCAACTCAGCTTATCAGCAAATGCTTATATTGCATTTATATATTAATACATGTGATGCAATGGGAGCGAATATTATAAATACCATGGTTGAATCGTTAGCTCCGATGGTTGAAGAATTAACACAGGGCAAAGTTTATTTGCGTATTTTGTCTAATTTTGCGGATAAATGCTTAGCACGCGCAAAGTGTGTTATTCCTCCTGAGCTTTTAAGAACTGGTGATTTTTCTGGTGAGGTAGTAAGAGATGGTATAGTAAGCGCTTATGAGTTTGCTGCTTCTGATCCCTACCGAGCAGTAACGCATAATAAAGGAATTATGAACGGTATCGATCCAATTGTAATTGCAACCGGAAATGATTGGCGGGCTGTCGAAGCTGGTGCTCATGCTTATGCGTCTCGGAATGGCCAATATGGTTCAATGACAACGTGGTCGGTTGATAAGTCTGGAAACCTTGTCGGTGACTTAGAATTGCCAATGTCAGTAGGAACGGTAGGAGGATCTATTCGTGTTCATCCTATTGCAAAAATTGCCCATAATATCTTAAATGTTGAATCTGCCCAAGAACTAGCACAGGTAATAGTAGCCGTTGGTTTGGCACAGAATCTAGGTGCGCTAAAAGCATTAGTTACAGATGGTATACAAAAAGGCCATATGGCTTTACATTCTCGTTCTGTTGCTATTGCAGCAGGAGCTACTGGGGAGTTGATCGATATCGTATCTGAGAAATTAGTAGAAATGAAGGAAATCCGTGTCGGAAAAGCTAAAGAATTGGTGGAAGAATATACAAAATGAGTGCAGAAAAGGCAACAACAACAGAAAAAACAGCTATTGGAATAGCTCATAGTAAACTAATTTTAATCGGAGAGCATGCAGTTGTACACGGACAACCTGCCATTGCTATTCCGTTTCCATTAGTAGGTGTAGAGTCCGTTGTGGAACAAGTACCAGGTACAGTGAAAATTGATACTACTTTCTACCATGGTCCACTTACGTTGGCACCAGAATCATTACATGGTATTGTGCAATGTATTCAAGGAACCTTAGAGTATTTAAATATGCCTTGTCAGGACTTGTTAATTCGCATTAAATCCTCTATTCCACCTGGAAAAGGACTTGGGTCAAGTGCTTCAGTGGCTATTTCGGTAGTCCGTTCATTATTTGCTTATTTTAATGAGGACTATACGGATGAGGATTTATTACGATTGGCTAATATAGCAGAAACCTTTGCACACGGTGCTCCAAGTGGTATTGACACGTTGACAATTACATCCCAATCCCCTGTTTGGTATGAAAAAGAGCATCCTATTGACTTTATAGAACTAAGTGATGATTTTCATTTTGTAGTCGCGGATTCCGGACGGATCGGCGATACTCGTTTGGCTGTTGAATCCGTTGCTCATCTAGTAAAGATGGCTCCAAAGAAAATTCATCGTAAATTGGAGCGCATTGGTAAATTAACACATCATGCAAAGCAAGCGTTGGAAAAAAAGGGTAAACATATTTTGGGACATATGTTAAATGAAGCTCAAAAAGAACTAGAGGCGTTAGGAGTAAGTGATGCTGGCTTAAACCGCTTAATTAATTTTGCCCGAAAAGAAGGAGCATTAGGTGCGAAACTAACAGGTGGCGGTAATGGAGGTTGCATTATTGCTCTTGCCCAAAATGAGGTACACTCCAGACAGCTCGCTGATAAATTAAGAAAATTTGGCGCTCATGCTGTTTGGCCATTTGTTCTAAAAGGAAATAAGGACAAATAATAGCATAGAAGGAGACTCATGCATGAAAGCAACTGCTAAGGCACATACAAATATTGCCTTAATTAAATACTGGGGAAAGCGAAATGAATCCATTATACTACCAACAAATAATAGCCTATCACTTACCTTAGACGGCTTTTATACAACAACAACCGTAGCGTTTGATGATTCTCTTTCTGAAGATCGATTTAAATTAGATAACCAACTGATAGCGGGTGATCAGTATAATCGTGTTACAGCATTTCTTGAACTGATAAGAAAAATGGCAGGGAAGCACATTTATGCAGATGTTGAATCGGTAAACGATGTTCCGACTGCGGCAGGCTTTGCTTCATCAGCATCTGGTTTTGCTGCATTGGCTGCTGCTGGTACGAAAGCAATTGGATTGAATTTAACCAATCAAGAGCTTTCTCAATTAACACGTCAGGGCTCTGGATCTGCTTGTCGTTCTATATATGGAGGCTTTGCGGAATGGGAAATGGGAACGAAAGAAGACGGTTCAGATTCATATGCTGTACCGATCGCACCAGCTGACCATTGGGATATCCGAGTCGCCGCGGTAGTGTTATCATCTACCAAGAAAAAGGTGTCAAGTCGTACAGGTATGAAGCGGACGGTAGAGACGTCGCCATTTTTCCAAGGGTGGATTGATAGTATCCCAAATGATTTAACACAGATTAAACATGGCATTCAAGATCGTGATTTTCAAAAAGTCGGGGAAATTGCTGAAGCGAATTGCTTGAAAATGCATGCAACAACTTTAGGTGCTAATCCGCCATTTACTTACTGGCATGATACTACACTAGCCGTCATGCAAACAATTCAAGAAATGCGTGCTCAAGGTATTCCAGCTTATTTTACAATTGATGCAGGACCAAATGTTAAAGTTCTCTATTTACCTGAGCATGAAAAAAATGTCGAACAGACACTTATAAATTTACCTGGTGTATCAGATATACGATTAAGTAAACCGGGTCAAGGAGTAACCTATTTGTAGGGGTTGAACGATTTGTCACAAACATCAATGACTATAAAAGTACCAGGAAAATTAATGATGGCTGGAGAGTTTGCCGTATTACAACCAAATAACCATTTGGTTGTAATGGCTGTTGATCGTTATGTATTTACGACAATCCAGCTAAAGGATACTAACAAGATTAGTTTAATGGATTTTCAATTAACGAATCTATCATGGAAATATAGCGATGGGAAAGCTGTCATTGCCTCTGATGATCCGCGAACCCGTTTTGTAGAAGAAGCTATGACAATTGCCATCACTTATTTGAATGAAAAACAAATTTCACCAGCACCTTTTCAACTAACTATCAATAGTGAGCTAGATGATGAATCTGGTGTAAAATATGGGCTAGGCTCTAGTGCTGCTGTAGTAACCTCAGTTATTGCTGCTATTTTAAAACAATTCCTCCCATTTGACCCTACTGCTGAACTAATATTCAAACTTGCATCGATCTCACATGTTATTACACAAGGAAATGGATCGGGTGCTGATGTAGCGGCATCTTCATATGGAGGTTTTCTTGAATATTCCTCTTTTCAAGCAGAATGGTTAAGAAAAGCTCATAAAGATGCTAAATCTCTAACTGAACTTTTGCAATGTGACTGGATATATTTTTCGTTAGAGCCGGTTCAATTGCCGAAAAATGTCTATATGTGTATTGGTTGGACAGGTAGCCCTGCATCCACACCGAAACTTGTCGATAAGATTTTACAATTGAAATCGGATAATTTGACACAATTTAACCATTTTCTCTCGGAAAGTGAAAAGGCGGTTTCGAAGATTTTAACCGGAATGAAGCAGAATAATGTAGAATCCCTGTTCGATGGTGTTAAGCAAAATCGACACGCGTTGGCCACGGTTGGACAACATGCAAAAATAGCTATTGAAACACCTCTTCTTTCTAAACTATGTGACTTGGCAGAAGCTTGTGGAGGTGCTGGTAAACCTTCCGGCGCAGGGGGGGGCGATTGTGGAATTGCTTTTATGCCCTCACAAGAACAAGCGCAGCAACTAATGGAGATGTGGGAAAAAGCAGGAATAAAACCACTGTCACTAAACCCAAGTCCATTTGGTGCAAAAATAGCTGAATCATGATGAATATATGGATGTTACCATAAGGTAGTATCTTTAGCTTAAAATGCAAGCAGTCTCTGGCTTATTTGCCGGGGATGCGGATATACAGAACAAAGTGAGACTCCCCTTTATCTGAAGGAGAGTTTTTTTATAGTTTAGAAAATTACATGTTGATAAATATGGGCGCTTTGAGTCGCGCCCAGAAACGAGGCGACTTCACGAATTCCTACGATAAGTCATCATCGACTCGCAAGCACTCCTTGATTCCTTTATCTCCGTTGATGCGCTCCAGTTGCTACATTTCTATCGGGAGCTTCCGCTTTTGTTCTAAGTTAAGAAAGTATAAAATCAGTGCAATGACTGCGTTAAGCCAAGTAGTTATTTTGAAATGTTT
>NZ_CANMAB010000079.1:0-19345 GCF_947495635.1 uncultured Virgibacillus sp.
ACCCACCTATCGATTGGGCTGGGCATGGAGGCTCTCAACCAAGGATATAAAGTGATTTTTACTACGATGGGTGATCTCATTCATGTATTAAAGACTGAAGAAATCACAAGGAAATCGAAAACGAGAATGAAGAGAATACGAGAAGCAGATCTAGTTATCATTGACGATTTAATGTTTATGGCAATGGACAAACAGGAAGCCAATATGTTTTTTCATTTGATCAATGATCTGTACAATCAAACATCGATTATATTAACGTCCAATAAAGGTCCTAAAGAATGGGGTGAATTATTAGGAGATCAGGCAATTACAACCGCGATTCTAGATCGTATATTGCATCGAGTGGAAATTATTCATTTAAATGAAGACAGTTGGCGAATGAAGCATCGAAAAACCATATTTGGGCAGCAAAGTGTTTCAAATTAATAAGCAGAAATTGTGTCATTTTACTTGACGGTCACAAGCGATTATAAACAACTGCACAAACCACTGTCATAACAAGACTGATAAGCAGTGTTACCAGTCCATAGATGCTGATAAAATGATTTTGAAATTCTTTGAGCTGCCACTCCGCAGATAATAGAAATGATATGTGGAAAGGTGTGAAGAAGAGAAGCCATGTTCCAAATAGCCGAAGAAATACAAATTGAAAAACAAGGGAAGCGTCTTTTTCTCGAATACGTTTCCCTCTTCTTTTAAAAACTTTCATCCTTATTTATCCTTATCGGATAGTGTTTTAGATGCCTTTTCTGCAATTGTTGAAGCTCCCTTTCCTCTTAGCACTAAATCATCTGCTTTAATATACCAATCGACATCCGCACCGCGAAAGGTAGCATTAGCGACTGTATCTGCGACTGGGTTTATAATATCCACTTCTGCATTATAATCAAATTCTTTTAGTGGAACAGATGCAGGGAGGCTCATTTGAATCATCCGTCCTTGTTCCCTAGACTTTAAATCATAAGTTCGTTCTTTGACCTCTGTAGATACCGTACCATCCTCATTTTGAAGAAATACTTCTCGACGTAGTGCTGAAAACTTTAGTAAACCAAATGTCTTTTCTTTATCGATAACAATTCCTTGAGCTAATCTCATGTGTTACTCCTCCTTATGCTTTGATCATATCGTCAGCATGTAATTTATAGTTTGTAAAACCACGGTCACCAATTTTATAGCCTTCTGCGGTTATACGCGCATTAACTAATTTAACTTTGTCTTCATGTTCAAAGAATTTTTCTCCTGCATCTTGTGGAAGAACCACCTCAATATCATCTGCCCGTTGAATATCGGAATACAGATTATAACTGCGGGATAGTGTTGTCATCCGTCCATTAATCCGTCGTTGCTCCACCTGGCCTTCCCCTGCATATTCTAAGTTTCCAAAGGTTTTCTCTACGTTAGGGATCACATATTTTAATTCCATAATTAATTCTCCTTTTCTAATAAAATGTTTTACTATTGAATGATTTATCTTGATCCTCGGGTGGGAGAACGTATGAAGAAATTTCCCATTACAAAGGACTCCCTTCTAGGTTAATTTAAGATGTAAATACAAAAGAGCTGAAATGGAGAACCCACTTCAGCTCATAAATATTATATATTTAAACATTTATAATAAACGTTAGTAATCCTTATCTTACTAAAAAAATTTATTCAGATAAGAATTCGTTTTTATTTAAATCAATAAATCCTTTTTCACCATTTCTAAACGAATATTTCTCATATTGTAGCATTTCATCAGGTGGCGTATTTTCAACTACAATTACTTGTGCACTTTTTGATAAATCAACTAACATGTAATAAATATTCAAATAAACTTCTGGATCATTTATTATACTTTCATCTTCTCCTTCTGTATCTTGTTCAGTTCTATTTGTACCAAAATACTTACTAATTGAATCTAGAATTAATAATTGAGGATGAAACTTAGAAAAAGAGCTAGATACGATTGCATTCAAGAAAGAAATCTGCATACATTCTAATAGCCCTCCGCTTTCATGTTCATAAACACTAGCATTTTTATAATATGGGATATATTCTTCTTCATCAATATAAGAGCCAACAGTGTCATAATACTTCATTTTTTTCATATTAGATAAATAAACTTTATTAAGATCACGCATTATTTCACTTTTTTTCCTTCTTTTTACATCCATATCTTTTAATTCTTCTTTTAGGGAATCCAGGTGACCTTCATTACTTTTTATTACTTTATCTAGCTCATCAATTTTGTTAAAAACACGTTTACTCTCTAATAAAATTTCCCTATCTTTATCTAAGTTATTTATGTTTACATTAATACTATTCAGTTGTGGTAAAAAAGGAGTTTGAACATCTTTTGAAAACTCATTTAAAGCAAGCAACAAAATTTCTTTTTTTCTTTTTTTTCGGCTTATAAGTAACTGAAGATCTTCGATTTTTTCTTTGCTAGTATTTATTACATCATTAACCATCTTTATTTTATTTTCGATATCTTTTAAAATAGATTTAAAATTGTCGGAAGATTGTTTTTGATGCTCCTCTTGATGAACATCATTTTGAATTTTTGAATTACATAAAGGGCATGTAAGTTCATGTTCATTTATCTTAAGCTTGAAATTTATTTCTTCTGTTGTTTTAATATCCTTCATTTCTGCATGGTAATCTCTTAAGAGTAATTTATTACTTGTTATTCCTAATTGAGTATCTTTGATTTGTTTATTCTTTTGCTCTATTTCAGAATCTAATTCATGTATTTCTGAATTCAATAGAATATAATCTTTGTTACTTTCTGCTATTTTATTCTCTTCGTTCTGTCTATTAATAAATTCTTTTTTTCTTTGCATAAGTTCTTCTATTTGAGAATTATAATTTTCGATTTGGTCTAAGAGCTCTAAATAATTTAAATTTCCTCTTTGCTCAAGATAACCCTCAAGATTTTCCTTCTTTTTCTTATTTTCAAGAATTTGATTCTGAATCTTTGCAATCTCTGTTTGCAATTCATTTTGCGAAAAATTTACTAAATCAAATATCATTTCAAAAGAAATAGGGTTTTTATACCTTTTCATTGGTTCATTATATGAGAGGAAACTATGTGTACCTAAGTCATGTTGATTTATAAAACAATACCGATATATATCTCTAAATGAAATAGTCTCTGTTGTTAATTCATTACTTCTAACTTTATTCTTTGTCTTTTTAAATTCCATAGCGCCAATTTTCTTCATTAAAAAACCTTGCAGTTCTTTTTTGTCGAACTTCTCAGGAATGTATTCATTAATTGTTTCGAATTTGCAATAATAAACAAAAAATGAAGAAATTTTGCTCTTAATACTCCTACAAATAGTAAATACTTCTTTATTAATTTCTAATTCTAAAAAAATATCATCGACTTGTTCTGCTAATTCAGTTTGTACTTTTAAAGAAATTCCACGATCTTTTCCAAAACAATAGTCAATAAGAGAAAGGACTAATGATTTACCGGAAGTCTTCTCACCAGATATGATATTTAAATCTTTTGAGAAGCATAAAGTCCTTCGATAAGAAAGCCCTTGGACAATAAGTTTTCTTATAATCACCTTTAATGTTCCCCCTCGTATAATAAATCTTTAAATTTTATTGATTTATTATCATATGGATAATTTTTCATAATAATATAGATTTTTTCTAACTGCATTTTTACATTTTCAGATTCCCAAGAATCAATCTCTTCAATTCCTTTTTTAGTGATTGAAATTTTTAATTTATTAGTTGATGTATAAATGTCTCCTTGAATTTGTATAAATCCCAAATTTTCCAAGTTTATAATAATTTTGTTTGTTCTTTTTTTATCTTTCAAGTATTTATAAATTAAAGGTATATCGTATTCTTTATTTTCGGCATACAACAACGAATTATAATACAAAAGTTGTTCAAAATTTAATTTTCTTTTACGAAAATTCACCTTAGAATGATACAAAATCCCTAAATACTTTAAAATATCTAGCTTTTTGTTATCGAAAAGCAAATCAATTTCAGCTGGTAGATGAAACATATTATAATCGATAGTCATAATCTTTCACGTCCCCACCATACATCTTTTTCTTCATCATCTGCAAGCACATGAACAAAACCTTTTGACTCAGAATCAGTGGGTCTATTAGTATCGTTTACTAATCTATCAATATTAATCTTTTCTAAATTTGAATGAATTTCTATTAATAATTCTTCGCTTGTCTTACCTTTAATATCATAAAGTTCCACATATCTTTCCTTGTATTTCATGAAAACCTCAGCCAAAATTTGATTAATAAATTCTTTAGGGAGCCCCAAACTTTCACTTTTTCTGATAAACTTTTCAGCTGCAATATAAAAGAGTTTGCTTACCTCGCTTAAGCTCTCACCCACATTAGCAATTTTTAACTTCCGATAAAATAAACTTTCTTCATGTGTTTCAGTTTCACAATTAATTAAATCATCAACACCAATTGATGTATGATTAGTGTCTTTTGTCGGGTTCTTTGCTGCTTGACTTAAATTTGTATCTTCTCCAGTGATTTTATTAAGAATTTTACGTATCTCTTCAGCATGAGTGGAATCAAATATATCATACTCAATAATTTTCAAACCATATTCTCGACTTAGACTTCCTTTTTGTTCAGTACTTAATTGACCTGAATTAACTAATAAATAATGAGTACCTTTAAAATATTCTTTATGATTTCTTACTAAAGACTTAACAAATACATCGTTAAAGGAGAATCCTAAAAAAAGAAAACTGAAAGAACCAGAGAATAATCTCATCATATTATCAAAAGTCGAGTCTGAGTACAGCTCCTCGTATTTTTCAGAAGAAATTGTAATTGTTGAAGGGTTAGATACACATCCATGAATATGAAAAAGGTATTTTTCCTCATTATTTTTAAATAATCTTTGAGTATTTGATGTATACTCAGTAAGCGAGTTAAAACTATTTATTCCTGGTATGTGATCTTCAATCATCCTATCATAATTTGTAGTTAGGTATATTCTAAATTTTTCTTTATTAAGATCAATATAATTATTGTCAATATCAGTTGTTGATCCCCTTTTAGAATAGCAATCAGCTATCATTTCTTGTATTGGTTGGTCATCTACTTGTCCAAACTTTTTAATGTCTTCAATTGCTGATTGATATTCATGTAAATCTAAGTCAAACTTAATAGCTTCCCAATAAGATTCTTTTAATAATTGTTCTTTTAATTCTTCGATAATATCAGTCCACGATTTTAACTGAAATGGAATAGACAATCCTGAACCGATAAAAGGAATAATTTGTTGGTTATTGTATTTTTCTTTTAATTCCTCTATTATATACTGATTCACTAACTTTACCCCCTTACAATACAACGGTTGTTTTACATAATTTTAACATATTACTTTCGGTTGGATGTAAGAAAAGGTATTATTAGCTACTTTTATGGGTTTTTAAAAATATATTTTGAATAATAATTTGATGTCTATTATTAAACAAACATTGAAAACATTTTTTCGAATTTTGTCATATTTAAAACCCTATCATGATTTCGTTTAATTAAACACAAAAGTATTATATATATTCAAGCTTATATAATCTTTAAAGTGTTCTTTAACAAAACATCTAGAAATATAGATTATAATAAAAAACTATCTTTTTTTAGATAGTTTTTTTAGAAAATTTAAAAGAAGATAATCTCAATAAAAAGGACAAAGTCAGATCAATTTAAATGGTTACCTAAAGCTGTTAGGACTCTTGTTTATTTCTGAAAGTAATTCTTTTTTTACGCTTTCATCCACCTTATAATTAAATTCAATTTTATCATCATTAATTTTATAAAAGTTATTTGACGTAATTACTTTTAGCTTTAATTTTTAATGATAATGGTTATGTACTAAACTGTTTTTTCAATTATCGTTCCTAATAATGGCTGACTCATACGATTTATACATAAACTCACTCCTTAACTAAGACTTTTGACTCAAACAATAAATATTACATTCATAGTTTGAAATAAAAAATGATCAATGTAAATCACTCCTTATGCGTCTTGAAAACGGTAATCAACACGTCCATAAATCACACACCAAAAAACAATCATGGATTCTCCTTGTTTATCCCGAACTAATTTTCCATGAAGAAAAAACGGATAATCTTCAATCTCAACATCATTCAGTATAAAATGGTCCTCAATCCACTCCATCACTTTTTGTTCGTATATTTCCTGTTCCTCCAGAGACATCATACATCTTTCTCCTTTCCTGCTTTTAAACCATTAAAAAAAAGATGTCAGATTAGATTAATCCAACAAACAAAGAGATTGATTTCCTATAAACTTTTTGCAATTCCAGCCATAATATATTGCGCACATGGTAAAGCAATCGAATTTCCAAGTGCTTTATATCTAGCGTTATCACTAATTACTTTTCCCTCATAATCATAGGATGTCCATCCTTCAGGCAATCCCATTAAACGCCCACATTCCAATGGTGTCAGCTGCCGGATAAATCCTTCTTTTTCTTTCCCTTCATACCAAAAAGAGAAATAATTTACCCCTGCTGCTAACAAAGTTGAAAAAGGGGCACTTGATCGTCCGAAACTTCCGATGAACCCTTTCTGATTTTTGGCTTTTGCTGCACTTCGCATGCGTCTTTCTTGAAAGGGTCGGATGACGGGTATTCTCCCCCCTGATTCTTTAAAAGGTATTCGACTGGTTCGGGCGGTGGACAGCCTGTTTTTTTCCGCAAGACACAGGAAACGATTGCAAATTACGGGCTTTAAATAGTATTTCTTTGGCACTTTTTCCTCTAAAATCTGCCACGAGGAAGATACGTCTTCTTCTTTGAGCGAGAGTGGGTATTCCCCAATATTGGGCGTCCAAGAGTCTCCAGCAACATATCAATCTTATCCCCTCGGACCCCTGCGTTTGCCCATGTTCCAGAAACAGGCATTGGAGTTTCGGTATTTGTGAAGGACTCCAGGACGGCTTTAAAATCCATCCGGTCATTTGATGAAAAAGCTCCCATGACATTTTCCCAAACAGCGATGACTGGATATGTTCCATTGGTTGCCTCCCTCATTTCCTCTATAATTCGCAATGCTTGATAAAACAAACTGGATTGACTTCCTACTAAACCCTCTCTTCTTTCGATGTTTGATAAGTTCTGACATGGAGAACAAAATGTAATAACATGAAAAGGTGGTATTTTTCCACCATTTATTTTTGTAATATCACCAAGATGAAGAATATTGGGAAATTGACGTTTTGTAATAGAAATTGGGGCTTTTTCTACTTCACTTGCCCATGTTGGTTTAATACCGTAACGAGAAGCAGCTAAAGGAAATACCCCGATTCCATCAAATAAACTTCCTAACGTAAGAAGTCCCATATACAATCACGACCTTTTTAAAATTTATTAGAGGTTCATTTTTCACAAGAAAACCAATAAATTCTCAAGAATAACTTCCAATTTTGACATAAAAAAATAGACGTTCATTTTTCTGAACGCCTAAAATTTTTAAACTTGCTTATTATTGGATTTTTATTTTGTTGTGTTCCCTAATACAGATTGATTCCTCCTGAAACATTAAAATGATGTTTTAGTACTTTTTTTCTCCCACTTTCACCATTTGGTAAAAATTAGTAATAATTGTGAAACACCTTTATACTAAAGATTTCGACGTATTTTTCCGTTGTATCGAAACTTTTACCTCCACGTGCATGGAATTGGTTGCACTAAACAATATATACATTTTATATAACTCATATTTTGATAATAATTTTTTTCTATTTCTTGCCCTATATTTTATCGATATTGCCATGATGGATTAGCATAGATAATCTTATATTTCATTTTTTACTACTCAAAAGTTTAGTAACAACTAGAAATATTCTCTTTTGGCGGAGATAATCCTTCAAAGGATGCTTAGATATGTTAATAAAATTTTTAATTCTTTCTCTCTCAAAAATAACTAATGTGTAAAAGAACTGGTACATATTGACTTCAAAATAAATAGGAAACAAAAAAGAGATATTGCTTTTCACACAATATCTCTCATTTTTTCTCCACTTCCTCTGGCGGGATTTTGGCGGGGAACCTATTAATTTTTAATCATTTCACCCATTTTATGTGTCCCTAAAATGCTGTCAAATCAACGTTTTCACTTCAAATGCCCTTAGTGAATTATTCCCACTCAATGGTTGCTGGTGGCTTAGAAGTAATATCATACACAACGCGATTAATGTGCTGTACATCATTAACCAGTCTTGTTGAAACTTTCTCTAGAACGTCCCAAGGAATACGTGCCCAATCAGATGTCATACCATCTATTGAGGTTACAGCACGAATACCAATAGTGTAATCATACGTTCTTGCGTCACCCATAACACCTACACTACGGATGTTAGGAAGGACAGTGAAATATTGCCAAATATCACGATCTAATCCAGCTTTAGCAATTTCTTCTCGTAGAATGGCATCTGATTCACGGACAATCTCTAGCTTTTCTTCTGTAATTGCTCCTAAAACACGGATAGCTAATCCAGGTCCTGGGAAAGGCTGACGCCAAATAATACGATCAGGAATTCCCAGTTGAGAGCCTAGTTCTCTAACTTCATCTTTAAATAATGTATTTAATGGCTCAATTAGTTCGAATTGCATATTTTCTGGTAATCCACCAACATTATGGTGTGATTTAATCGTTTGTGCGGTTTCCGTACCACTTTCAATAATATCTGTATAAAGCGTACCTTGAGCGAGGAAGTCCATATCCTTTAACTTGGTGGCTTCATCATCAAATACATAGATGAATTCATTACCAATAATTTTACGTTTCTTTTCAGGATCATCTACACCCTCAAGCTTCGATAGGAATCGATCTTTCGCATCCACTTTAATAATATTCATATGAAAATCATCAGCAAATACTTTCATCACATCATCCGCTTCATTTTTCCGAAGTAGACCATGATCTACAAAAATACACGTCAGCTGGTCACCAATTGCTTTGTGAATTAAAGCAGCTACGACTGATGAATCAACCCCACCACTTAACGCACATAAGACATTGCGATCTCCAACTATTTCTTGGATTTTTTCTACTTCCATTTCAATAAAGTTTTCAATTGTCCAGTTGCCTGTACTTTGACACACATCAAAAACAAACTGCTTTAGTAAATGATTGCCGTATTCAGAATGGCGTACCTCCGGATGATACTGAACACCGTATAATGCCTTCTCTGGATGACTCATTGCTGCAATTGGTGTAGAAGAACTCGTTGCATCAACAGTGAATTGCTCAGGCACTTGCTTGACTTTATCTCCATGACTCATCCAAACTGTTTGTTGCTTTGGTGAATCTTTAAATAGAATAGGGTCGTCATTTAAGTCGATAAGTGCTTTTCCATACTCACGATTAACTGCCTTTTCCACTTGACCACCAAAGTGTAGAGCCATTAGCTGCATTCCATAGCAAATTCCTAAGATAGGAATATCTAATTCAAATAATTCCGGATCACATCGGAAACTGTTTTCATCATACACACTATGCGGTCCCCCAGAAAGAATAATTCCTTTCGGGTTCATTTCCTTGATTTCTGCCGCTGTAAGCTTATGTGAATGTAATTCACTATATACGCCTAACTCTCTAATTCGTCTAGTAATGAGCTGATTATATTGACTGCCAAAATCCAATACTAAAATCATTTCGCTGTTGTCCATGTGCATAGCTCCTATCTATATTTTTTCTCCGCTCGCCTACTAGTTGTCTCCTGATTTTATGATGGAATACATGAATATAAAAAAGTGAAAGAAGCTTTTAAGGCTATTCTATAACTTTGCCTACACCCATGTGCAAAAATATACCTTTTTACCATATAATGAAAACTGGATTCCTACCCCATGCAAATAAAAACTACCAGTAGCTAGCTTTGTACGCTGTATCCGATTCGATACTACGTAGAGGCGCACAGCTACAAATAGCGGAAAAGGATAGCTTTTAATAACTACTATCCCTTATCTGCAAAAAGGCAGAAATCCAGAAATATACATTATTCCGAGCTTCTGCCTTCATAGTCAGAGCATTTACGGCGCTCCGGTAGAAACTTTCGAACCATATTATCGAGGATATACGAACGGCGATATTGATATTACTATAATTATGTTCCTATTCTACTAACCATCATGACGGAGGTCAAGCCAATATCCGTTTGATTAAATTTTTCCATAATTGCGCAAGTTCTTGTTTAGGAGCTTGCTCGTTTTGTTCTCGATAGAGCAATTCTTCATAATGATAGGTCAGCTTACGCATTTCATTTGTTTCATATTTACGATCGATTTTCATTGCATATTCTCGTAAGGTTTCATCTGGAAGTTTGCCATTTCCATTATGTGCTAATAATTTTAATAAATAATGATAGGCAATTTGATAGTTCCTTGCATTCCAATTACTTGATACTTTTCGCTTTAAGAACCAAGTTTGCCAATGGTATCTAGTACGATATCCAATATACACCATAATCACAATCAAAAGAATTGGAATAATAATATATTCCCACCTCATCGAAACCTTAATTTCTTCTGGTGAAGCTCCTGCAGGTTCTACCTCTGGCTGCTCCTTTGCTTGCTCTTCTTGTTCAGGCAGCTCCTGCTCCTCTTGTTGCTGCTGTTCCTGTTCATCATCTGTTTGCATACCAGTATTATCAATAGACGTTTGAAAATCCGCTAGGTTAGAAAATCCTTGGGTCGGCTCAAAAGGCACCCACCCTATTTCTGGGAAATACACCTCTACCCATGAATGTGCATTTGCATTCGTCACTTCGTATAAATTATTTCCTGACTGTTTATCAATTAATTCTCCGCCAGTAAAGCCCTTTGCCCACCTCGCTGGGATATCAAGCGTTCGCAGAAGCACTACCATCGATGTAGAAAAATTATCGCAATAGCCTGCTTGCGATTCAAATAAAAATTGATCAACATAATCTTGGTGTTTCTCCGGAACAGGAACTTCTGTCGTTTGATAGGTAAATCCATTACTGGAGAAATACTGTTCAATTGCCTTTGCCTTATCATAACGATTCTCTTTATCTGCAGTAATTTCTTGCGCTAGTTCGCCAACCCGTTCCGGAAGGCTATCAGGGAGCTGTAAATATGAATCATAAGGATCAGCTTGACCGGAAGCTTCTCGTAATGCGGTAATATCAAATGTTGGATAATCATAATTAATCGTATAGGTTTCCATGTTATCCATCAGCTCATAATCATCATTACGTAGCTGAATGGCTTCGGAACGTGCGTCCACAAAAGCCTCTGCAATTTTTGGATCGAGTTCTTTAAAACCATATGGCTGTAATAATTTATCAAACGAATGATTACCAAGAAACTTGACAGTTGCCTGCAACTTCTGAGAATCTACCGAATCATCGTACATTGGTGGTATCTTTTCAAATGGTATATAGTGTGGACTACCAGAAAACTCCCACCCTTTTCCCGTATACACATCCTTTGTCTCGATTCGCCAGTAATGATTTTGCTCTGCCGTTGCTTGAAAAACCGGTGTATAATCCTGGACAAATGATCCACCCAAACGTGAATCATCTTCGCCATAACCAACTTTTTGGATGAGCGAATTATTTCCAGAGCTACCAGCATTCTCTGCAGTGCTTGTAATAAATGGTACAGGGTCCGGCCATTGTGGATCAAACTTTGGAGCAGCGAATCCTACAACAGAAGAAAATAATACGGTTAAGATTAATGGCAATATCCAAACAGGCGATTTCTTCACCCAAGTAAATGGAATGGATTCTCGATCCAACTCCTTCATAAAATTAGCAATACCTAACGCAATAAAGGCAACAATGAAGGTTCTAAATATAGCAAATCCGCCATTATAGGCCGTGAAGGTGTCTAATATCGTTAAGTAAATAAATGTTAGTAAAACAAATAGCAGTATTCGTTTCATCACTACAAACCAGTAATGTAGCAGGTAGCTCATTAGCCAAATTAATAGAAGAAAGAGAACACTTCTAAAAAGTGGCGTCAAATCGTACCAGGTTTGCGCAAATAACGCTTGTACATTATATGAGATATCAAGAAATAACTGTTCAAACCACATCGGGCTTAAAAAAGTCGGATCTAGAAACAAGCTGTCAATAATAATAAATAAAGCAGTACCCTTCAATATAAATGAAATCCACCATTTTATTTGAAATAAGGAAAGACTAAAACAAAAGATACCATAAAGTATAAATATCATGATTTTATTTGTATCTGTTATTTCCTGCAAAGGGTATAACCATTCTAGAAATAGCATGAAGCCACAAATATACAAAATAGAGGTGTAAAATATCGAATTACGTTGTTCCTGATTCATCATTTTCCTTTCACCTCTATTGGATTTTTCATCAACTGTTGTTGTGACAATACATGAATACGAATACCTTCAAACTGTAGTTGATGAATATAATGCTGATTAAGAGACTTTTCTTTCGGCGATTGAATGAGCAAAACAATGACTCGCTTTGAACGCTGGTTTACTTTTTTAGCCATTTCATTAAAGTTATTATCAATATGGCTAGTAATAATTAAAATAACGCTCCCACTAGCTATCTTCATTCGTTCACGCTGCATCTGTAGCGAAAAGGATTGATTGCCACCAGGCTTCATTCTAGTAAGATGCTGTCTTACCATATCTGATTTTAATGGGTCATGATGTATCGGAAAATATACTGTACTAGCTCCTACTGTTAACAAGCCTATTTGAGTAGATTGCTTTTTCACATGTTCCATTAAAGAAAAGGTGACTTCTACCATTCCCTCAAACGTAACATCATTAAGATGCTCATCGGAGCAGCCATCTAATACTAGTAAGATATCCGTACTCTTCTCTTGCTCAAATTCCTTTGTCATAACCGTGTTCTTCCTAGCTGTCTGCTTCCAATCAATCCACGAAAATCGATCTCCAGGCATGTATTCTCGTATTCCTGTTGCCACATTTGTGTTATTTAATTGTAGCGCGGAAGAAGTCGTCGCGCCTTGCTCAAAGCTAATTATCTGTTCTTTAAATACCATTGGACGAGCATTTGGGTACACTACTAATACATCAGCAAGTTGAAACACATGCTCCTTTTTTACGAGACCAAAAAAATCACCAGTACGTATGCGAACAGCATTTAAATAATGCTCACCTCTAGGGACATGTTCCAATTGATAAGTAAAACTAAACTCTTGTCTAAATGCAGGAAAAATGACTTTTTTTAAAGTACGACTAATAGTTAGCTTATCAGGATTATCCATATACCGATACTTGTCATTTTTGTTATCCAATTTTCGTAACGAACTTGGAATCACTTCTTCACATATGCAATAGTACAAAGGGAAAGCCAATTTCCTACGAATCGTTATGGTCACGGACACACTCTCACCTGCCCCAACAACCGACCTAGAAAACTTCCTTGTCATCTTCCAATTTTTTATGGGATGTAATAGAAACCCTATCTGATAACAAAAAATCGGAATAAATCCAAAGAATAAGAACCAACTTACGAATCCACCCTGAAACATTGCATAAGAGAATAATAATAGGAATAAAAAGACAACAAACAGCCCATTTAGTATCATTCGCACATGAGCGTTCATTAACTAAATTCCTTCCGAATAGGTACATGAGTACTTTTAACAATGGATGAAATGATATCATCAGCTGTTACGCCATCATATTTCGCCTCTGAGGTTAATATAATTCGGTGTGCTAAAACATATGGAGCAAGAAATTTAACATCATCAGGTAATACGTAATCACGCTCCATAATGTATGCATATGCTTTTGCTGCTTTCATTAGGGCGATGGATCCTCTTGGACTAACTCCTAAATAAATAGACGGGTTAGATCGTGTACTAGAAATTAAATTGATAATATAGTGCTGGACATTTTTGTCCACATAAACATTTGTTACTTCTTCTTGTATCCCTTTTAACTCTTCTCTAGTAAGTACAGCTTCAATAGATTCAATGGGTTGTTCACGAGCATTCCGTTCTAGCATTTCAAGCTCCTCTCCAAACGTTGGATAACCCATCTTTAATTTTAAAATAAATCGGTCTAATTGTGCTTCTGGAAGTGGATACGTGCCTTCATACTCAATTGGATTCTGTGTTGCCATTACAAAGAATGGACTAGCTAGAGCAATCGTTTTTCCATCTACGGTAACATTTTTTTCTTCCATTGATTCTAGGAGGGAAGATTGTGTCTTAGGGGAAGTACGATTAATTTCATCAGCTAAGATAATATTTCCCAAAATAGGTCCGCCACGAAATTCGAACTCTAATGTTTTCGGATTATAAATAGAAACTCCTGTGACATCAGAGGGGAGCAAATCTGGTGTAAATTGAATTCTACGAAAATCACAATCTAATGATTTAGCTAATGTCTTTACGAGCATTGTTTTCCCAACACCTGGTACATCCTCCAAGAGAACATGTCCTTGAGCTAGTAGTGCTACTAAACTAAGAACAGCCGCATCCTCTTTACCAATCATTACTTTATTTATATTAGTTAATACCTTTTCAATCTTTACGTTATATACTGCCGTACCCTGCATACCCTTACCCCTCTCTGCCAAACTGTTGTTTTCATGTAATTTAAATATTCTTTCAGTTCAATTTATACCTATTTTATGCAAATTCCCTTTACTATCCATCCCTTTATCTCTTTACTATCATGCATATCTTGCTAGTGCTAGTCCCTTTGTCATGACTTAAAAAGAATTGGGCGAAATTTTGCTAAAGCACATTTATAATATTTACATCTAAAAGTTGAGATTAACTAGTCTATAAAGTGAAACTTCCATCCGTGAAGTTTGGTTTATCCCCCGCTGATTGGTAGAGTACCACAAGGGGATGACCTAAAGGCCTTTGAACCAATCAGACATGTACTGACAGTCGATCCTCTCTTACCAATATTGGTTTCACTTTATTTGAAGCGAGAGTGTTACTGCAAGTTATATGTGGGATAAACCTAATTAAATAAACATCTATTTCTAATTAGCCTACTATTACTATACTAAAAAAGCCCTACTAGTGAAAGGCAGACAATTAAATAGTTTTCCTTACTAATATAAACGTTTATGACAATACTTATACCTACAAAGGTGAAAATTCAATTCGCGGGGGTTACTGCCAATTATATGTAGGATAATAGCGAGTAATAGACTAGTTCATTATTTTGCGAATGAAATAGGAGATGGAGAAAAAAGTAGATACTCTTTTTCTATCTTTTCTATGTATCTTAGAAAAGCTCCAGCTTACTTCTATCCATCGTTTACATACACCCTTTTAATCCGACTCATTAAGCTAGCAAGTACTTCATCTATATTACTATGTATCCAATCGGCAATGTCTCTCGCTGAGATAATCTGCTCATGCTGGCTTCCGACAATAACAACTTCATCTCCTTCATGAACATTAGGAATAGCGGTCAGGTTTACAAATGTTTGATCCAAGGATATTGTACCAATTATCGGTACACATTGGCCTTTTACCAACACCAGGCCATTATTAGAAAGTAATCTTTTAAAGCCATCACCATGACCGATAGGAAGAACGCCGATCTTCTCATTCGCTTTCGTTACATATTCTCCACCATATCCTACACTAGAACCAGGCGGTAAGGACCTTATATGAATTAGCTTTGATTTTAAAGACAATACTCTATTTAACGAAATCAGCTTATCCTGTCTACGATCTGGAGTATATCCATAAAGGGCAATCCCAGTTCGTACCATATCAAGATGCATATCCTCTCTTTCAATCGCGATTGTCGAAGCACCTACATGGTGTACGGGAAAGGAATATCCAGCTTCATGGAGCTTCTTTGTCGTCTGCGTAAACAAATGAAATTGGTTTTCTGTTGTCGCCCAGTCCCCTTCATCCGCACTAGAAAAATGTGTGAATATCCCTTCCCAGGACAGCCCGGGTAAATGATAACAAGCCTTACAAAAGGAGAGTGCATCATTTGGTTCGATCCCAAATCGTTGCAGACCTGTATTTAGTTTTAGATGAACAGGCATGCGTTTTTGCTGTCTAACAGCCATCTTACTAATCGTTTCTGCTATATCTACTGAACTGATCGTTGCTGTCAAATGATGATATACAACATCCTTTGCTTGTGAGGAGGTTATAGGTGGTAGAATATGTATTGGGACATGGATACCACATTGACGGAGTAGAGACCCTTCTTCAACACTGGTCACTCCTATCCGATCTGCGCCAGCTTGGATTGCTTCCTGAGCGATGGGAACAATCCCATGACCATAGGCATTTGTTTTCACGACAGCCATCATCATACAATTTTTTAATTGTTTCTTTACCATTATTATATTATGACGAAATGCAGTAAGATTAACTTCCGCGATTGTATGACTAGCAGCTAATGTATTTACAAATTGGAACATTTTCTACCCCCCATTTACAATGAAGCTACCGTTCACTTAAGTCTTGAATAGCTGCAGCAAAACAATTGATAATCTCCCGAGTGATTTCACCAGGATCTCCTGTTCCAATCTTATGATCATTTACAAATACAATTGGTACAATATCTAATTTGGTTGCTGAAATAAAAACTTCATCAGCCATCCGTAAATCATCTATAGTAAAGGCACACTCACGAACTGGAATGCCAGTTTCATAGCATAATTCAAGTATTTTCATTCTTGTAATACCGTTTAAAATGAAATGATTCGCTGGGTGTGTCATTACACAATTATCTTTTACAATGAACACATTAGAAGCACTTGCCTCTGTAATAATACCCTCTCGATGGAGAATAGCCTCTACCGCATTATTCTCTACTGCCTTTTGTTTGGCCATAACATTCGGTAGTAAGTTTAATGTCTTTATGTCACAACGTAACCAACGTATATCCTCCGTTATAATTGCCTTTGCTCCATTTTTCGCTTCTTCCTTCATTGTTTCTTCCACTTTTGTATAAGCAACTAATACAGGAGAAACGTTACTTGGATATTGATGCCATCTTTCAGCTACTCCTCTTGATATTTGTAAATAGACAACACCTTCCTTTAATTGGTTCATCGTTACAAGTTGTTTTAAGTTGTCCTTCAACGTGTCGATAGGACAAGGTAACATCATTTGAATTGCTTCAGCACTTCTTTTTAATCTTCTTAAGTGATCATCCAATAGAAAAAAATCCCCATCATACACACCAATAACTTCATAGACTCCGTCACCAAACTGATATCCTCGATCCTCTATATCAATAAGTCTACTTCTATCCATAATCGTTTGATTGTATAACATTTTATTCATCGCCAGACCTCCTAATGATTATTGAGAATACCTCTTTGCCAGATCTAACACCACCGATGTATCTACACGATTTCCACTAATGATAAGTACGACGTTGGAACCAATGAGAGTAGCTTTATTTTCTAGTATAGCTCCAATACTTGCCGCTGCAGCACCTTCAATAACTTGATGATGCTTATCGAGCATAAAAGCCATCCCTTTAGCAATTTGCTGTTCGTTTACTAATAAAATGTCATTTACATATTGTTGAACCATGGAAAATGTATATTGATTATTTAAACCAATACCACCAAGAAGGCTATCTGCTAGCGTATTATTTTCCGTAACTTCCATTGGCTTGCCCGCCTGCATACTCTCATACATAGCCGCTCCTCTTTCTGTAGAAACGCCAATAAGATAT
The DNA here is from genome assembly GCF_947495635.1 of uncultured Virgibacillus sp. NCBI lineage: Bacteria > Bacillati > Bacillota > Bacilli > Caryophanales > Bacillaceae > Virgibacillus > uncultured Virgibacillus sp. The sequence goes on from NZ_CANMAB010000079.1 coordinate 17,690, forward strand.
AGCTTCGGATTGGTTTGCTTTAATGCTACTCCAAGACCAGAATACATACCACCTCCTGATAAGCCAGCAAGTACCGTATCTACTTCAGGCAGAGTTTCTAGCAATTCTAGCCCCATTGTTCCATAGCCTGCTATCACATACGGATCATCAAACGGATGGATAACAGTAAATCCATGTTCTCGCTGCAATTGATAACTATATTTTTCAGCGTCATCCTGTGATGTACCAATTACTTCCACACGAGCACCGGTAGATCTTAATACATCAACTTTTGCTTTGGGTACTCTATTGGAAATACAAATAACAGCATCGATATCAAGCTGTTTTGCAACATAACCAACACTAACTCCAAAATTCCCAGTGGAAAATGTAGTAATCCCCTTTGCTCTTTCCATTGGAGTTAAACTAAGGATCTTATTTGCTGCACCTCTTATTTTAAAAGAATTCGTTATATTCCAATTTTCCATCTTTAAATACACGGATTTTCCAGTTACGTCCGATAAATCATTTGAATAGACAAGTGAGGTAGGCTGAGCAATAGAAGCGATCCGTTTGCGAGCTTTCCAAATATCCAACAGGTCAACCTTTCTCATATCGCACCCTTTCCTTAATTCACTATTAGTCACTATTTCTTAAGAGTTGATCTTCCACATATGCAATATGCTGTTCCACTTGTTTTTGTACTAATTTAGCGTTCTTTGTAAGCAATGCCTCATATAATTGCTTATGTTCTTTATAATATGAGATTGGACTTGAATAATATTTGTCCAGATGAGCAACGTATACCCGAATCTGAACTGCTATCGATTCATATATTTTAATGAGTCGTGAATTACCACACCTATTAATTACATATTGATGAAATTTTAAATCTAGACCAAACAACTGGTCCCAATTTTCTTTTTGTGCTTCCAACTCCATTTCTTCAATAATGGACAGCAATTGTATAAAATGCTTTTTTTCCAAGTGTTTTAATGCTTTCACAAAAGCGTTTGTTTCAATCATTAAACGCAATTCAGTCATCTCATCTAAATCACGATTGGTAAACATAGAGACAAATGTGCCTTTACGGGCTCTGTTAACCACTAACTCCTCCTGTTCAAGAATCTTCAATGCCTCTCGCACAGTACTTCGACTGACATCAAATCGCTCTGCAATATCCGTCTCAATCAGCCGATCGCCAAATCCAATTTTCCGTATTAAAATATCTTGGCGAAGTTGTTCAGCAATCAATTCACCTAAAGACTTTTTTAGTAATACGCCATTATCATTCATTGATATTAACTCCTTTTTTTACCTCTTAGAAATGTGTCGACAAGTACATTAGTATTTAGTTAGAGGGGGAATAGAGTGAAACTTCCATCCGGTTTTTACTGAAACATATACGTACAAAGACTACATTCGTCACGTCCTGTGGCAACGCCTTTGTGACCTACTTCCATGTAGGCCCGAACCAATCGGACATTTACTGGCAGTCAATCCCACACTTAGCTATATTGGTTTCTCTTCATTACTTGAGGGGGGCTTACTGCCAGTTATATGCGGGATAAAGTGAGTCTTCCATCCGTGGGGAAGTTTGTTTATCCCCACGGATGGTTAGACGAACCAATCGGACATTTACTGGCAGTTGATCCCACACTTAGCTATATTGGTTTC
>NZ_CANMAB010000080.1:0-19198 GCF_947495635.1 uncultured Virgibacillus sp.
ATAATAGCTACTAGAGGAAGCGTAAATCGGAGCATGTAGTGATAAGGACTGAGCGAATTTTGCTCCGTTTTTCTTATTAAAAGGGCAGTGTAATAACAAAAGTCTGTTCATAAACATTATTGTATGGATTTATCTAAATTTATATAGGAAGCATATCCGAATAAAACTGTTCATATAGATAATTAAGACATATAATCATATGCCGTGGATATGCTGAAAGGAGGAAGAGAATTGTCTAAGGATCGACCGGTTTTCAGTTTTGAGCTGAATGAAACGCTCTATTTTGAAAAAGGACAGGAAGTTAATGAAATGAGAGGAGTTTCGCTAGAGCCGGATATTTCCATACATTCATTTAATGAGTATATTTCCATAAGAGGTGTAATTGAGCTTAAAGGAGATTATCAAAAAACCATTCAGGAGGCAGAAGAATCGATTGAAACAGAAAACTTGCAATCGAAACGATATGTAGAGGTGGTTGAAGATTTAGATGAAGATATAGCAGCTTTTTCACACCGTTTTCCTGTGGAAATTTCTGTGCCGGCAAACAGAGTTGCAGATTTAAACGACGTAAGTGTCTTTATTCAAACTTTTGATTATGAACTTCCTAACCCGTCATTGTTCCGCTTGTATTCAACAATTGAAATACACGGTGTCAATGAAAGTGAACAAGTTGAGGAGACAGTTACAGAAAGGGATGCATACACTTCTGACTGGGGAAATGATGCGGAGAATAATGAAGAGGCAGATAGTTTTCAATTCGAAATCAAAGACCCTGAAGAAAATGAATCCATCAATGATCATTTGGCACCACCCGATTTACCGATACTTTCTGCTGAACGAGAGGAATCAGAACAAGTGGTGGAAGATAGAGAAGAAGAGTCAAAACAGGTAGTAGAAGATAGAGAAGAAGAGTCACAAGAAGTAGAAATAGAAGCTTCGATAGAACAGAAGACAAATGATACGGAAAAAGCAGGGCAGGAAGAGGATGACAGGTGGAAATATAAAGAATCAAAATCATTAGCAGAATTCTTTGGAACTGACTCACCTGAAGAATCCTCCTCCCATGATGAAGAGGTGGAAGTGGATGATACATCAGATGATTGGCTGGAATCATCGCACACTCCCGAAATTCATGAAAGCTCTGATAATCGTGATACAACAGATCAAGTACAAGATGTTGGCTACTTATCTGATATGTTTAGGGAATCTGATGTGGATCAATTTGCTCGTATGAGACTCTGTATTGTTCAAGAGAAGGATACGATAGATTCTATTGCAGAACGTTATCAAATTTCGGCGTTACAATTAATAAAACAAAACCAGTTAGATGATGACTATGATGTGACAGAAGGTCAGTTATTATATATTCCATATAAGAAAAAATAAATGCTGCCCCTTGCGATTAAGTCAAGGGGTTTTCCAGTATTAGGTGGTGAACGAAAAAGTGGATGACTTAAAGGCTGTGCTACATGCCTATTCGGTGCAACCTTTTTACATAGAAAATGAAACTGAAAAATTATATAAGGTACAAGATGGCCAGCAACAGTTTGCGTTAAAGCAAAGTCAGCTTTCACCTGATGATATGGCTATGTGGGAGAACGTATATCAGGAGGCATATACGCAAAACCTTCATACGATTCTTCCTGTTTTTTTAACAAGAGAAGGGAATATTTATGAAATCTATGAAGGAACGGTTTATTATTTATCTCCTTGGAGAGGGAATGCCCTTTCATCTTTTGATAAATATACGATAGGAAACTTTTATCGTCATCTTGGTCATATACATGTGAAGACAAAGAGAACTCGAACTGTAGACACAGATTCATTCGTACAGAACTTTCGGGGGTATCAGAAGCAATGTGAAGCACTTCAAAAGAAATTGTTGTTTTTTGTGGAACAATTTGAAGCTAAACACTATATGTCTCCCTTTGAACTTCTCGTTTGTACACATTTTCGTGACATCGATTTTAGTTTACAAGAATCCAATCGAAGAATTGACCAGTTGATAAATGAGCAGGAGCAGCAAGAACAGTGGAATTATAGCTTGTGTCATGGTAATTTGAATTCCTCACATGTTATCGTATCACCGGAGCAGATGTATCTTATAAATTGGGATAAGGCGCGATACGAATATGCCCCATTCGATTTATCCCAATTCTATAAATCTGAAACGGTGCATTATGATGCTCCTGTTGACCTTTTCTTAGATGAATTTGATAGCTATATGAATGAAAATAAACTAACGAATAAAGAACTATATATGTTAATTATACAGGTTCTCGACCCTGCTCCATATATACAGTTAGTAGAAGAGCATGATCAATCATCAAAAACAATGATTGATCAAATTATACCATTACAACACATATTTAGAAGAATACTATTTGGTCTACGCTTGTCAGCATATGTGGAAAAAGAATACGATACCCTTGATTTGGACGATTTAGAAAGCTAAATCCATTCCAAATAAAAGGCGATAAATATACCTACGATTAAGCCTAATAAAAATACATCAAAGGTTGTAGGGAAGAACAATGTACGTATTAATTGGAAAATTAATATTGGCAAGGTAACTCTTTCGATAACAATAATACAGGTTCTAGCCCATGGAGGGAGTCGATAACGGTAATATCGTGCCACCGTTTTCACCTCGCTTTCGAAACGCTAAGTTTTTTTGTGATTGTTCTATATACTATGTATAGATATCATGTATTTGTGCAAAACTGGTAAAAATAGTTGACGAAATGACTTATACTATATAAAATAAAGCTATTACTTGAAAATGCGCTGAATGGGAAGAGTACAAGATAATTGCCAAAGAAGAGAGGGAAATCAGTGGCTGAAAATTTCCTTGGTAAGATTATGTTGGAAGGTCGCCCGTGATGCAGCTTCTTTGAACACATGCTAAAAAGCATAAGTAGAAGAAGCCGGTAACCGTTTAGTTACCGTTATCAATGAATGAAGTGTGCACAGCTCCAATGGAGCGTGTAAACAAAGGTGGTACCACGGAAAGTATGCCCTTTTCGTCCTTTAAGTAGGATGAAAAGGGCTTTTTGTCGTAGCAAACAGTTATAGGAGGCGTTATGATGAGTGAAAAGGAAACAAAAACTTCCCTCTCGGCAAAATATAATCCCAAGGAAGTAGAACAGGGTAGGTATCAATTTTGGTTGGAAGGAAAGTATTTTGAAGCAACCAATGATCCGGAAAAAGAGCCATATTCAATTGTTATTCCACCACCAAATGTAACCGGAAGATTGCATCTAGGCCATGCATGGGATACAACTATGCAGGATACGATTTCACGTATGAAACGAATGCAAGGGTATGATGTCCTGTGGCTACCCGGTATGGATCATGCAGGTATTGCAACACAGGCTAAAGTAGAAGCCAAATTGAAAGAACAAGGAACAAATCGCTATGAACTAGGTAGAGAAAAATTTTTAGCAAAAGCTTGGGAATGGAAAGGAGAATATGCCGATTTCATTCGTTCCCAATGGGAGAAATTAGGACTGGGCTTAGACTATTCGCGCGAGCGGTTTACGCTTGATGATGGATTATCTGATGCTGTAAAAGAGGTATTTGTAAAGCTATACGAAAAAGGACTTATTTACCGTGGAGAGTATATTATTAATTGGGATCCACAAACCAAAACTGCTCTTTCCGATATTGAAGTTATTTATGAAGAAATTAATGGTAAGTTTTACCATATGCGTTACCCAATAAAAGACAGTGAAGAAACCATTGAGATTGCCACTACACGTCCGGAGACGATGTTAGGAGACACGGCCGTTGCTGTTCATCCAAACGATGAGCGCTACGTTCATTTAATTGGGAAAAAAGTGACCCTACCAATTGTTGGCAGGGAAATAGAGATTGTTGCAGATGAATATGTAGATATGGAGTTTGGTTCCGGTGCCGTCAAAATAACTCCTGCACATGATCCAAACGATTTTGAAATTGGTAATCGACATAACCTAGAGCGTGTATTAGTTATGAATGAAGATGGCACTATGAATGAAAATGCGGGAAGTTATGAAGGTTTAGATCGATTTGAGTGCAGAAGGCAGATTGTTAAAGACCTTCAAGACCAGGGTATTCTTTTTGAAATTGAAGATCATACGCATCAAGTTGGGCATTCTGAACGAAGCGGTGCAGTGGTAGAGCCGTATTTATCCACTCAATGGTTTGTTAATATGCAGCCATTAGCAGATGCTGCTATTGATTTACAGCAACAAGAGGATAAAGTGAATTTCGTTCCAAAGCGATTTGAACGGACGTATCTTAATTGGATGGAAAATATACGTGATTGGTGTATTTCTCGCCAGCTTTGGTGGGGGCATCGGATTCCTGCTTGGTATCATAAGGAAACAAATGAAATCTATGTTGGGAAGGAAGCACCTGAGGACTTAGAAAATTGGGAGCAGGATGAGGACGTTTTAGATACTTGGTTTTCATCTGCCTTATGGCCTTTTTCGACAATGGGATGGCCGGATACGAATGCAGAGGACTTTAAACGTTATTTCCCTACAGGAGTTCTTGTTACTGGGTATGATATTATATTCTTCTGGGTAGCAAGGATGATCTTTCAATCAAAGCAATTCACAAATCAAAAACCATTTGAAGATGTGTTAATTCATGGTTTAATTCGGGATGCTGAAGGGAGAAAGATGAGTAAGTCACTAGGTAATGGTGTTGATCCGATGGATGTAATTGAGAAATATGGCGCTGATTCGTTGCGTTACTTCTTACTTACTGGTTCAACCCCAGGGCAGGATTTACGCTTCCATTGGGAAAAGGTAGAAGCTACTTGGAATTTCGCAAATAAGGTTTGGAATGCTTCGCGATTCTCTTTAATGAACTTAGATGGATTCACCTATGAAGATATAGATTTATCTGGTGAGAAATCCCTTGCCGATAAGTGGATTCTTACACGGTTAAATGAAACGATTGAGCAGGTTACCAAGAATACCGATAAATACGAGTTTGGAGAAGCTGGACGTCATCTCTATAACTTTATTTGGGATGAATTGTGTGACTGGTATATCGAGATGGCTAAGCTACCATTGTATGGCGAAGATGATGTGAAGAAGAAGATGACGCAGTCAGTACTTGCTCATGTATTAGATCAAACCATGCGAATGTTGCATCCATATATGCCATTCATCACAGAGGAAATTTGGCAACAGCTTCCTCATCAAGGAGACTCTATTACCATTGCTACATGGCCAGAAGTAAACCAAGCATTTCATGACGAAAAAGCATCTCAAGAAATGAAACGACTTGTATCAATTATTAAATCAGTTCGTAACATTCGAGCGGAAGTAGATACACCGATGTCAAAACAAATTAACATATTGATTCAAGCAGAGAATCAGAAGATCGTTGATGAATTAGAGAAACATCGTGATTATTTGGAACGCTTCTGTAATCCAAATAAGCTTATTATTGCAACAAATATTTCAGTTCCTGAAAAAGCAATGTCTGCTGTAGTTACTGGTGCAGAACTTTATTTCCCACTTGAGGGATTAATTGATTTTAATAAAGAGATTGATCGCTTAGAAAAAGAATTAACGAAGTGGACAAAAGAAGTTGAACGTGTGCAGAAAAAGCTTGGTAATCAAGGATTTGTAAATAAAGCACCACAGGCCGTTGTAGAAGAAGAGAGACAAAAAGAGAAGGATTATCTTGATAAACAAGCAAAAGTTAGAGCAAGGCTCGAAGAACTAAAAGGTTAAACTATTTCTTTGTGGATAAAATGTAACTTAAATACCATTTTCAAATCCGAAGAAATAGCAGGAATAAAGCTATAAAAGACTGGCTTTATAGCAAATGTTGGAGAGAATCTTCATACAGCGAATGAAAAATATATAGACAGTTTCAGTCACAGTTAATATCCGCAGTTTAGAACCAGCTAAAGCCGAACTAATTCGAATGCTAACCAAAAAACATTTCGAATCATAGTTCGGCTTTGCTTAGGTTTATCAAAGCTGGCTAGTTTTCTTTTTGTCTAGGAAACCCATGTGGATAAATATGGGCGTGTTGAGCCTCGTTAAGCTCCAGCGCCCAGAAACTAGGCGACTTCACGAATTAACCTATGATAGATTATCATCGGCTCACAAGCTCACCTTGATTCCTTTATCACCGTTAAATCCCTACATTCGCTACGTTTCTAATCAGGCGATTGCGCTTTCGTTCTAAGTATGTCGATTAGATCTAATCTATATTATTCGATATCTTTCGTCTAATATAAGTCATATACGTTCGCAAAATATTGATATCACTAACTTTACTTAATGTCCGTGAGCCGACGATATCCTCAATTTCATTAAATAGGAGTTCTCCATTATAACTGATCAAAAAATCAATACCTACCATACCAAAATCAAAGTGATTAACAATTGATTGAATCATAGAACGTTCCTTATCACTCAAGTCATATAAGCTAGCAGAGCCTCCGAGTTTAAAATTGGCACGAAAGTCTTTGTCGTTTTCCCGTTTTACAGCTGCAATAATTTCCTTTCCTACTATAAAGACACGAATGTCTTTTCCATGCTCTACCGTACTAGGTTGAACAATAAGCTCCGTATTAGCTAATACTTGGCTAATGGAGGTATATTGTTGATCGTTTTCAATTAAAAAAACTTGTTTTCCGCCTCTTCCTGCTGTTTCCTTGATGATAAAAGGATAGGCTAATGGAGGGGTATCTGTTAAATACTGCTTCTTCGAGTAAAGGGTATCTACCATTGGGATACGTAAATTGTGCATATGATGATGCGTTAACGCCTTATCATTACAAATTCTTGAAATAGAAGATGAATTAAAAACAGTAATATCACATGCCTCTAAATGAAGGCTAAGCAATGGGTCAATAGTTCGAACAATAGCAAATTCAGGCTTTGTAATGGGAAATCCATTTACTCGCACGGTGCGTGCATTATTAATAATTCCTGCTGTTATATCTTCTCTTATTATGAGTTCTAATTGAATAGATTGATACGATGCTTCTTTGATAAACCAATTTATATAGGATTGGTTTACGTCAATGTCCTTTTTACTGTAGATTAACCAACCTTTACTCATTTACTTGCCTCCATTGTCACCACATGACTTGTAAATATAATCGATAATATAATCTGCTACATTAATGTTCGTACAATCATATATATTACGGATATGTGCATTTGAATTAATCTCACAAATAATGGGAGATTGATCAGGGCCAAATAACAAATCGACACCAGCAAAATCTGCTCCAATCGCTTTTGTGGCAGCAACTGCTATCTTCGTTTCATATTCAGACGGCTCATAGGCTTCCATTGATCCTCCTGCTGATACATTAGCACGAAAATCATTTACTGCCTGCCTTCTCATCGCCGCCACCACGTGATTACCTACTACGTGTAGTCGCAAATCCTTTCCGTAACTTGTAGAGATAAATTCTTGAAACATATATGGCTTTCCATCTATTTGCTGAAGTCTATGTAATAATTGCTCTTTGGTTTCGATCAGATACACTTGTTGACCGAATGACCCGAAGGCTTCCTTCACAATCATAGGAAAACCAAATGTATCAACTGCTGTCTGCATCACCGACTCAGTTGGTTCCTCAGAAAAAAATGTCTTTGGTGCAATAATGGTTCTAGGAATAGGTAGCTTCTTTATTGCTAACTGTTGATATGTTGCAATTTTATCATCACTCACAGCTATTGCTTCTGCTCGATTAAAGACTCGTAAGCCGAGTAATTCGAGCTGCCTTGCTAAATAAACATCTTTATCCGCAAATAAAACATAATTCGGTAATGGTACACGCTCGTCTTTTAATAAACTAAGATTCTCTGTATTAAGATATGACAATAATTCGCTATTCTTATATATAGTTGCTGTACCACCTTTTCGAATGGCTGCTCGTTGAATCCATTCGGCAAAGTCAAGAAACTTCTTTCCAGGTAAACTTCCATTGTAAATTATCCAGCCGTGTAACTGCATGTTTATTTGTCCTTTCTGCTATACTGTTATAGGTAAATTTATTTCATGAGAGTGGTGTGCTTATGTTTCAAGAAATTCAACAAGTTGAAGACTTTTTAGCAAATAGAATTAATTTAGGGATAAAGCCCGGACTCGAACGAATGGAAAAACTACTTATATTACTGAATCAACCTCAGCATAATTTTAATGCGATTCATATTGCTGGTACGAACGGAAAAGGTTCGACATTAGAATTTATAAAACAAGGTTTACAAGCTAACAATTATCAAGTGGGAATCTTTACATCTCCTAGTTTAACTGGCCTACGAGGATATATCTTATTGGGAGATAGAACAATCTCAGAACATGATTTTCTCACTATATGGCAAAAGGTATATCCAGCAGTAGTAAAATTAGATAATATGAACATGCATCCGACAGAATTTGAAATTCTGACAGCTATTGCTTTTGTTTATTTTGAACAGCATACGGACCTTGCTTTAATAGAAACTGGGATGGGTGGTAGAGAAGATACCACAAATTGTGTACAGCCTCTGATGTCCATTATAACAAATATAGCGAAAGATCATACTGCATTTCTAGGGGACACAATACGTGAAATTGCTTATCATAAAGCAGGTATAATAAAATCAACAATACCAGTCATTACAGGTGAACTAATAGAAGATGCGACAAAAGTTGTCAATAAAGAAGCTATGTTGAAGCAAGCTCCTATATATCGACTAGGTCATCATTTTTTCTATCGTTCAGAATCTACTGCATATAACCATCGCATAAATTGGTGGGAACAGGGGGGAGATACATTCCAATTTTGGATTAACATGATGGGGGAACACCAAAAAGCGAATGCATCAATAGCTGCAATGGCTCTTCAACTGTTAAATAGAATGGAAGCTGGCTTTAATATAGATATGAATAAAGTAGAAGAGGCGTTTACTCATGTCATGGTAATGGGAAGATTTGAGATAGTTAGAAAACAGCCCTTAACTATTGTGGATGGCGCCCATAACTCGGCGGGAATGGAAGCATTTATAAACACAGTAGAAGAAAATTTTAGTAACTGCAAACGACATCTATTATTTTCTGCGTTTAAAGATAAAGAAATTGATAAAATGCTAAAACAAATAGAAAATCATTTTACAACAATTAGCTTAACGACGTTTGATCATCCACGTGCAATGCAGGTATCTGAATTAAGAAACTATGAGAGTGACTTTCATATCGAGCTAAATTGGCAAGAGGCAATACGCCAAATGGAACAATCACATACTGTATATTTTATATCTGGCTCCTTGTATTTCATTTCATTAGTTCGGTCTTTTCTTAAAAAACAATAACATTCATATGCTGTTCTTATAAAATTTATGTTGAACGATTCTTTAATAAGGTGACAGAATTCGTCTTACTTTTTACGGTCTATATGCTAGAGTTGAAGGTAAATCTAGCAGCAGGGAGGTAAAGACAATGGACGAAAATAAAAGAAAGATCACAGTATGGGAAAATGGTAAACAAGTTAAGCTTTATGTCAATAAGAATAGAGAAATTCCTTCAGGAAGGAATGAACAGGCTGCTGCATTATCCGATTCAGAAGATGAAAAAATTCCGCCTTATACAAGGGTATCAGATACAAAACCTTCTAAATTTGCGATGCATAAAAGAAAGTGGAAGGAGTTTAAGCCTGCTATACTTTCTGTATTGTCAGCATTAGTCATTGGATCCTTCTTAGGAATAATGATGCTAAATATGTTTATCATGATTGAGGATGATAATCATATGAGCGGTAATCAGAATTCTTCAGCAGCTGTAACTAACGACGACGATCAAGATAATGATAAACAAGCTGATCGTTCTGCATCTTCTGTTCGTCTAGATGAAATAAGGGCATATGTACTTCAAGGTGGTGTTTTTTCAGAAAAGGCAAATGCTGATGCGCGTGCTGGTTCATACCGAGACAGAGGGGTTCCTGTCACTATATGGGAGAGAGGGGATCAGTATTTCCTGTTTATAGCAGCTGCTACCACTGAAACGCAGGCAGAACAATTACAACAGGGATTAGTTGATACAGACATGGACGATATTTATGTTAAAGAGTGGTCTACAGGAAATATTACTACAGACTTAACAAGGGATGAAAACAGTTGGGCACAATCATTTATTAAGACATGGAAGGATACACTAGAATCTGGTGAATTTGAAAAGAACACATGGGATTCACTTCTGAAAGCTTATCCAAAGGATAGTGAGCAGCTAAAAGAATTGTATCAGTCCACTCAACAAGTATTAGAAAAAGCAGGACAAGCTGAAGCACTGCAAAAGAAGGCGTTACTGATGGAGCTATGGAAGACATTTGGAACTACATTTAATAATTGATTTAATTAATTATCAATTTGGTTAATAATAGAAACAGAATTTACTCTAATGGAAAATCCCATTATAGGAGTTCATCGTATAGCAAAATTGGAATAATGCTGATTTGTACGTCGATACATCTCTTTTGTAAGATAGAGTTATCTTAGAGAAGAGGATGATCTATATTGACAACTATTTCGCCTATTATGATAAAAAATGTGCCAAAGGATGATCGACCAAGAGAACGACTTATAAAATCAGGCTCCAGTCATTTATCTAATGCGGAAATACTAGCTATTATTTTAGGAAGCGGTACTAGACAAGAATCCGTATTGGCTTTATCGAATCGATTATTGATGCATTTTGAAGGATTAAAGTTATTAAGTGATGCTACTATTGAAGAACTTATTGCTATTAGAGGAATTGGTACGGCAAAAGCGGTGTTGATTTTAGCTGCTGTAGAGCTAGGCAAGCGAATGCATATATATAGATCTGATGAAAGGCATGTTATTCGCTCTCCTGAGGATGGAGCAGAATATGTAATGGAAGAAATGAGAGGGTTAAATCAAGAACATTTTGTAACATTATTTTTGAATACGAAAAATCAAATTATTCACAAACAAACTATTTTTATAGGTAGCCTCAATGCCTCTATCGTCCATCCTAGGGAAGTATTTCGTGAAGCTGTCAAACGCTCTGCAGCCTCCATCATTGTTATTCATAACCACCCTTCAGGGGACCCCACTCCTTCCCAAGAAGATATCCATGTAACGAGAAGATTGGTTGAATGTGGTAAAATGATAGGGATTGAATTAATCGATCATTTAGTGATTGGTGATCGAAAATATGTCTCTTTAAAAGAAAAAGGGTATATATAATTGTATGTCTACACGATGAGTATCCTTATTGTAAAGTTAAAAAATCGTTATATGCGAATTCACCATTTCCCATAAATACACAAAAATTAAATAAGACTACTGATGTTTCCATATGATTATACTTTTTTGAAGTTTTTTCTTTTGCATGGGTATGTTCATTGGATTTTTTCAACGTAAGAATAGTCGCCCTAGCTTAGGCTAAACAAAATATAGATGGATAGCGATATTAGGAATTAGTAACGTGTACAAAACAAAATGTGATGTGAAGCAAAAAGAGGTGGAGTGATCGTGGACATAAAAGATTTTTATCTTAAAGAGCAAGTATATGATTTAGACGATCTGATTAAAAATCCTAATGCTTATATTGGCGGATTTAATACCGAATCTCTCGTAACACTCATGAAAGCCAACAGAAAAAAATATATAGAAAGCGGAATTTTATTGATAGAAGGGGGAATCGCATTTACTTCAAGTTACAAGGAAATTGGCCAGTTACCCATTTTTGATGATCTCCCTTCTTTATATGGTTATTACTTAAATGCGATGGAAGAATACTTGGAAGAAGGAATTGCTGCTTTTTATTATCCTAGTCAACCAATTGGTGTAAAACTAGAAAAATATGAGGCAGTAAAACAAGATTAACGATAGATAATAATTCATTAATTGTCAGCGAGGACGTTTTACTACAAGCTCTCGTTTATCATTCACAGCGCTTCTTTGAATTATTGGTAAAGCAGTTAAAGCTTAAAATGTATACGAATGAGCTTGTATAAATAGGAACAATTAAAAAGAGTATTTCAAAATTAATAATGTAACGTACTTCCGAAAGAAGTCTCCATCTTCAAGCGTGTGAAGAGCGTAGCCCAACGGTAAGGGGGGAGATGAATTTCGGTTGGGCGACAGCCCAAAGGCTTTTTTTCCTTTTTTGTTCAAAGCACAACCCAACAGTGAATGATCGAAATTCATCAAGTGCCTAATGAAAATATAAACTCTTGGAACAAGAGGGTTAGCTTGGTCCATTTTGTCAGCTACCAAAAGTGGCGATTATCCAAGAAGCCCCCACTTCAAGCAACCCATAAGGTTGGTAAGTGATGGGAGTAGTTCACTTATTGTTTGCCTATTTCTGAAGGGAAGATGCATGAAATCAAAAAAAGCTCACATATGATATTTATAACACTATCTATTTTATAATTTTTTTCGTATAATTATATAGACGAATGATTGTTCAGCGCCATTTTTCAATTTAGATATGGAAAGTGGCGCTTGTTCAGCTTAGCATGAGTAGGAAAAACATGGTACAAGCAACCTTGTGTTTAAACTGGTACATAATCTATAAATAATGGTGTTGTGATATGTATCGCTGATCTTTTCGATGAAAATATTTTACTTTTTCATAGTGAAAAGAGATAATTGGAATCGATAAATTTTATTTTGCGAATAATGAATTGTTGTAATTCGTTACATATAACCACATGATTGTGATTTGGAAAGGAAGATCTTATTGGGATTATTTAATTTTTCTCAGGACTTAGGGATAGACTTGGGTACAGCTAATACATTAGTTTTTGTGAAAGGAAAAGGTGTTGTCGTAAGTGAGCCTTCTGTTGTAGCAAAAAATACGGCAACAGGCGATATTGAAGCGGTTGGAGGATCTGCTAGAAATATGATTGGGAGAACGCCTGGGAATATTTCTGTCATCCGTCCAATGAAAGATGGCGTAATTGCTGACTATGATACAACAGCGACAATGATGAAATATTATATTAAAAAGGCGATGAAAAATCGCTCTTATTTTGCTAAAAAGCCAAACGTAATGGTATGTGTACCTTCAGGTATTACAATGGTAGAAGAACGTGCTGTAATCGATGCAACAAAGCAAGCTGGTGCAAAAGAAGCCTATCCGATTTCCGAACCTTTTGCAGCAGCGATCGGTGCAGGGCTACCAGTATGGGAACCAACAGGCAGTATGATTGTTGACATCGGAGGTGGGACTACCGAAGTAGCAGTTATTTCTTTAGGGGGAGTCGTTACCAGTCAGTCCATTCGCACTGCTGGAGATGATATGGATGAAGCAATCACTAGCTATATTCGAAAGCAATACAGCTTGATGATTGGGGAAAGATCAGCGGAATCGATAAAGTTTGAAATAGCATCTGCGGGAAGTGATTCTCCTAAAGGTGAAATGGATATTCGCGGGAGAGATCTTTTAACGGGATTACCAAAAACGATCACGATTACTGCGGAAGAAATTGCTGATTCGTTAAAGGATACAGTAGATGCTATCGTTGAAGCAGTAAAGAGTACGTTAGAGAAAACACCTCCAGAGCTTGCGGCGGATATCATGGACCGTGGAATCGTCCTATCAGGTGGAGGTTCACTACTGAAAAACATAGATAAAGTCATTAGTGATGAGACAAAGATGCCTGTATTCATTACAGAAGACCCTTTAGAAAGTGTAGCGATTGGTACAGGTAAATCATTAGAATACATTCAGCATTTCCGTTCCCATCCGAATGTATCATCTCGTCCTAGTGTAGAATAAGTTGGTGTTTATATGTCTTTTTTACGTAAAAAACGTTTATTTATTTTATTAATCGGGTTTATTTTTTTCGTAGCATTAATTGGATTTTCTCTACGTGATAGAGAAAATCTGACGAATGTTGAAGAGTTTGTAAATGATACCGTTGGGTGGGCACAAGGTATTATTCATGCTCCAATAAATTTTATAACAGATATCATTGGAAATATTGATGACTTCAAAGATACGTACAATGAAAATCGCATACTCAAAGAGAAGTTAGCGGAATACAAAGGACTTATTTATGAAGTTCAAGAATTAAAAGAAGAGAACGAGGATTTAAGAAATACGCTGGATCTGAAGGATGATGACAACATTCGAGATTATACCCCAATCCAAGCTACGGTTATGTCAAGGTCACCGGAAAGATGGATTGAACAAGTAACAATTAATAAAGGATCCAATGATGGTGTAGAAGCAAATATGGCAGTAAGAACTCCTGAAGGTATGATCGGAAAAGTCCTTAAGGCATCTCCTAATACCTCAACAGTGCAATTGCTTACTGGTTTTGATCAATTTAATCGTATTTCGGGAAAAGTATCTAGAGGCGGAAAAGGTAAAGATAAAGATATTTTTGGCATGATTGAAGGATTTGACAAAGAAAGTAAAAGTCTCGTCTTTCGTATTATTGAAGAATCTGAAAAAGATTTAAAAGAAGGAGAGCTCGTTATCTCCTCTGGGATGGGCGGTGTATTCCCGTCTGGATTAGTAATTGGTACAGTGAAAGAGGTTGTACCGGATCAATATGGTTTAACCAAAACAGCACTGGTGGAGCCTGCTGCAAATATGTATGATATGAATCAAGTGATTGTGGTAGATCGTTCTGTTCAAGAAGATTTGAAGACAGATGAAGAGACGACGGAAGAGGAGGGCGAGTAATGAAACGTTTATACTTGCCTTTAATCCTATTCCTGCTCTTAGTATTAGAAGGTGTGGCGCTCGAATTATTGCCTGGTAATTTGCTTACAAGTGACTTGCTTATTGTTCCACATTGGGTACTTATTTTTTTAGTGTTTATTGCTATTTTTTATGATAAAGATCAAACGTATTTTTCCGTGTTGTATGCTTTACTATTTGGTCTCTTAATCGATATCGTATATACAGATGTATTAGGTGTCTATATGTTTTCTTATGCATTGATTATATATGCGGTACATGGTTTTAAAAAGTTGTTACATGGAAATATTTATGTTGCTATGTTGCTTGGTGTATGCGGGATTGCCCTGGCAGACGTTAGCATTCATCTGATATACACGGTTATAGGGAAAACGGATATGGTTTGGAAAGCTTATTTAATGCATCGAATGCTACCAACAATTGGATCTAATTTAGTATTTTTACTAATGCTGTATCCAATAGTTGTAAAAAAACTTACTACTTGGGGAAGAGAGCAATTAACAAAGAGTAATACAATATAAAAAATGGTTGCTCTAGATTCTCTTGTTATGTGAATGAGGTGAACGTGTGGTACAGGAAAAAAAACAATTGATTACAATGAAAGGCACGAAAGATGGACTTACACTGTTTATTGATGACACATGTTCGTTTGAAAAAGCTATTTTCGAACTCGATCATAAAATGAAGGAAAGCCGTCCAAAGCAGGATGAACCGATTGTTGCAGTGAGAGTTAAATTAGGTACCCGCTATCTACATGATGAGCAAATAGAACAGTTGAAACAAGTTATTGGTGCTAAAAATAGATTCACTATTCATTCTATTGAATCTGACGTTGTCCGACGTGAAGAGGCGCGTATGTGGCAGACGAATAGTGAGGTGAAAGCAATTAACCGTATTGTACGGTCAGGTCAAGTGCTACATGTTACCGGTGATCTCTTGCTTTTGGGTGATGTGAACCCCGGTGGAAAAGTAATCGCGACAGGTAATATTTACATAATGGGGAATTTACGAGGAATTGCTCATGCAGGAATTGATGGTGATAGAGAAGCATTCATAGCAGCATCTTTTATGAATCCAAGTCAGCTGCGAATTGCTGATTATATCAGTCGTGCTCCAGACTATGAATCTGATGGTGTGTATATGGAATGTGGTCTTGTAGATGAAGAGAAAGATAAAATTATAATTGATCGACTACAAGTACTTTCACATAGACGAAAAGAAATAAACAGATTCGAAAGGAGAATACAAAATGGGTGAAGCGATCGTTATTACATCTGGTAAAGGTGGAGTTGGTAAAACAACAACTACAGCCAATATAGGTACTGCATTAGCACTTATGGATAAGAAGGTTTGTTTAATAGATACAGATATCGGTCTAAGAAATCTCGATGTAGTGATGGGGCTCGAAAATAGAATCATTTACGATATTGTAGATGTTATTGAAGAGAGATGTAAGTTAAAACAAGCATTAATAAAAGATAAACGGTTTGATTATTTATCTGTACTTCCAGCTGCACAAACAAGTGATAAGTCTGCTGTTACGACAGAAGGCATGAAGAAAATAATCGCAGAGTTAAAACAAGAGTATGATTATATAATAATTGATTGTCCTGCTGGAATTGAACAAGGCTTTCAAAATGCGATTGTTGGTGCGGATAAAGCGATCGTTGTCACAACACCTGAGAAATCTAGTGTACGAGATGCAGATAGGATAATAGGATTATTAGAGAAAGAGGAGATGGCTGAGCCTCCACGATTAGTAATTAATCGAATTCGTAATCACATGATGAAAAGTGGGGATATGTTGGAAATAGATGAGGTCGTGCAGGTATTATCTATTGATTTAGTTGGAATTGTTATTGATGATGATGAAGTTATCAAGGCTTCCAATAAAGGAGAACCAGTAGCCTTTCAACCAACTACAAAGGCTTCTATAGCTTATCGAAATATTGCTCGAAGAATATTGGGAGAAACTGTCCCGTTACAGTCTCTAGATACTGAAAAAGGTATGATGCAAAAAGTGAAGAAGTTCTTTGGTATGCGCGCTTAATAATTGATTGGTGTTAGAATATCATTAAACCGAGAATTTCCATTCACAAATAGTAATGTTATTCTTTCATCGATATCTATAATATGGGATGCTTTCCTCGTGTACGGCCTTAGTTAACACTGCACATTAACTTTATGCTGAATTGCTTAATTTTTGGACTTGCAAGAGGCCAGCGTATTTCCTCTACTGGGTGTAACGGATCATTGTATGACTTCCTTTCGGTAGGAATTATCACATATCAAAAAAAGAACGATTCTGAACTACTATCTGGATATAACTTTGTATATTTGGATTATAGTTCAGAGTTTTTTTATCCCACATATAACTGGCAGTAGAACACCCACTTCAAGCAATAAAGTGAAATCAAAAATGGTAAGTGAGAGATAAACAAAATCCCCAACTGATTGGAGTTGCACTTTATTACTAGCATCTATATACTTTCTAACATATCTTGACTCATTGACTCATACACTTGTACAAATGCATGAGAAGGATTGTGAGGAATATGAGTAAAGGAATAAAAAAAGTGCGCCAATCAATTGAGCAACGTAAGAAGGCTCGAGGAGTTCCCTATTCAGGGAGTTCGAAAAAACAGTTTACTCCTCCTATCTTGCAGGAAGAGGAAAAACATGGCTATGCTCCAGTTATTTCTGATTCAGGAATGACAAGGGAGAGGCAGAATAGAATGGTATCGGGGTTTATGTTGAAAGGTATTCTTTCTGTATTGTTATTTTTGGGTGTTGCATTACTTTGGCAGATGGATTCACCAAGATTACAATCATCTAAAGAGTGGACAAGCAATGTATTAACAGAAGAGTTTCCTTTTGCGAAAGTGAATGTATGGTATCAAGATACTTTTGGCAGTCCTCTAGCATTTGTACCTGAAGAGAGTAAACAACAGGCAGAAGTTGCAGCTATGCCTGTAAATGGAAGTGTAGCAGAATCTTTCCAAACAAATGGAACGGGCATACGTATTGCACCTGAAGGACAAACAGAAGTTACGGCACTACAGGAAGGAATTGTTATCTTCGCTGGAAATGATCGTGAAACTAATAAAACCATTGTTGTTCAGCATCCAGATAGTAGTAAGACAACCTACGGATATTTAAGTAACATTGATGTTCATTTATATCAGCATGTTTCAGGTAATCAGAAGATTGGACAATTTACACCTAATGAAGAAAGTGACACGGTGTTTTTTTCAATAGAAAAGGACAATAATTACATTGACCCAGTACAGGTGATAAAAGTTGACGATGTCCAATAACTATCTACCTCATATTCATTTTCATCCAATACTATTAGTATTTATTATCATATCTTTTTTTACCGGAACATTTATGGAATTAGCTATCTTATTATTTATTGTTTTCTTTCATGAGATGGGTCATTTTATGATGGCTACTTTCTTTAAATGGCGGATTCGCAAGGTAATGCTCTGGGTCTTTGGTGGAGTGATGGATACGGATGAACACGGAAGTAAACCAATTCGAGAAGAGCTATTGGTCACCTGTGCTGGTCCGTTTCAGCACATCATTTTATTTATAGTTTTATTCCTCCTTGGAGATTTAGGAATGTTACCTCAAGCAGTGATGGATTTGTTTTTATATTATAATTCGATTATCCTTTTATTTAACTTGCTCCCGCTATGGCCATTAGATGGTGGGAAATTATTGTTTTTATGCCTATCGTCGTTAGTACCATATAAAAAGGCGTACTATGCAGTGATTATATTCTCAATGATTGCCAGCATCTTATTATTGCTCATCCAACTCATTACGCTACCGTTTACATTAAGTTCATTTTTTATATTTATCTTTTTATTTATGGAAAATAAAACGGAATGGAAACAAAGGTATTATGCATTTTTCCGATTCTTGCTAAAGCGTTACGAAGGGAAAAATCGTTTTGCTCGAAAGGTTTTGCCAATTCGTGTAAGCTCAGATCAATCATTATTGGAAGTGTTTTCACGATTTCATCGTGAGAAGCTGCATCCGATTTATATCATTTACCCAAATAACTATCGTCAATCTATTGACGAAGTCGCTTGTTTGCACAGTTATTTTAATGAAAAGCATTACGACAAAACAGTTGGAGAAATTGCTAGAAATTTAATATAAGCAAGTCGAATTTGCATGAGTTACTAAATTTCCATAACAAAGAGGCTGGGACAAAACACAAGTTCTTTACTCAAAATACGAATAATCATATTATCAATAGGGGTATCTTCGCCACACCGTGAAACTATACGCGCTTTTCCGCGGGCAGCTAACTTGGTAAAGAAAAACACGTTACCACGTGGGTATTCGGACTCGTGCTGTTCCCGCCGGAGTCTCGCTTATTTCAGGTGCTAAATGATTGATTCTAATCAAAAAAAACGAATGATAAGGTGGTTACCCCCAAAAGTTAGAGTTTATACTATGCAGCTGATTGGCTGGATTGCGTTCGGTACTCAACTGG
>NZ_CANMAB010000081.1:0-19148 GCF_947495635.1 uncultured Virgibacillus sp.
ATTCTCTTTGAATGATATAAAGTAAACGGGAGAAAAACGGAGTAATTCTGAGATAATTTTAATTTATAGAGGGAGGTACAAAAGGATGGGTAACCTACAATCTTATTTCCTTGATTTTCATGATGCAATCAAGTTAGAAATCGATGATAACAAAGCCCTACGAGAAAAACGTGAGGAGTTGCTCGAGGTCTTAAAAGAAAACATCGACTTTGAAGAAGGCAAGTATGATATTTTTCATCAAGGTAGCTATACAATGCACACTGGAGTTAAGCCATTAGAGGGCGGCGACTATGATATCGATGTCGGCTTATTGTTTAACATCTCAACTGAAGACTATCCTAATCCAGTTACAGTAAAGAAGCTTGTATATAATGCATTTAAGGATAATTATGAAGACACCGATATGAAGTATCCTTGTGTGACTGTAAAGTTCGAAGGAGAAGGTAATGAGGAGGATCTCAATTATCATGTAGACTTTACGATATATTCAGATGAAAATGATGATGGTCAAACATACCTTGCAAAAGGGAAGCTCGGCAGTTGGAGTGAAAGCAGGACCTGGGAGCATTCTGATCCAAAAGAGTTGGTGAGAACAATCAAAGAAAACCTTACTGATAAAGAAGACCGTAAGCAATTCAGAAGGATTATTCGATATTTAAAGCGATGGAAAGATTTGAAGTTTAAGGGTGTCGTGAACCGCCCTTCAGGAATTGGATTAACTGTAGCTGGTTTAACTCAATTTCATCCGCATTTCTCCTATAGTGCATTTACTAAGACATACGATGATTTGGACTCATTGGAATCGTTTGTTCAAAATATGATTAACTCTTTTAGTTATAGGTTTAATGATGATGCTGAATTGGAAGAAAGGTTAGAGGTTAATCTACCTACCCCTCCATATAACGATATTTACGAGAAGATGACAGGCGGTCAAATGAAGAATTTTAAGTCTAAGCTGGAATCCTTACATGATAGTTTAATAGAGGCAAGAGATGAAACTGACCCAGTAAAGGCATGCGAAATTTTACAAAAAGAGTTTGGAGAAGACTTCCCTGTTCCGACCAAGAAGGAATCCGCTCAGCAGAGAGGACCAGCCATCATGGTAGACCATTCTTCTGCATGAGGTGTGTTTATGTCAGATGTTTATACTATTGAAAACCTGGACTTGACCGAGCTCTTTACAGAAGTGCAGGCAGTAGATGTACACCAATTAAAAAGTGAACGAAGTCAGTTTCTAAATGTATTTGAGGGGAAGATGAGTGTGTCGGAAATGCAATTCACGATTCAGCTTGCTCTTCCTTCTCACTTTCCTTTGAAAAAACCTATGTATTTCTTGAAAAATCGTCAAGAAGCTGGATTTATTCCTCATATAGAACCAGATGGATTTATATGTTATTCACATGACGAAGGGGTACTGCTCGATAGGAACAACCCTAAGGGGATTATACATGAATCGTTTCAGCGTGCGAAAAGAACGCTGGAAGAGGGCGTTCTTAAATTGAACTCAGAGGACTTCTTGGTTGAGTTTGAAGCGCTTTGGTCAAGGCAAGAAGGGATTTGCCGCGTGGATGCTATTATCACTCCCGAAGAACGTTTTAAAAAGATATTGGTATTTCACGATGAGAAGAGAAGAAAATCAATTTTATTGGATAGAATTAATGAAAGTATAGTTCAATATCTAAACAATTTATATAGCAGTAGAGTGTTAGATGAATTTAAAGAGAGCAAAGGAATATATATTCCTTTGAGAAAATCTTCTTCCTTGAGACCACCTGCATTTTGGGAGACATGGGATATCAAGGATTATCGTCACCTTATAAACAACAATATTACGGCATCAACCAAGAAAAGGCTCAAGCAATATTTGAAGAAGAAGTTAATACAGAAGGGGGATGAAGAGTATATCGTACTTGGAATTCCTATTCTAAATGAGCAAAGAGCTCTTATAGGGTTAAGGCTTTCTGATTTCCGTGCTGAACAGGGAAAAGGAAAGCATTTTCCTTTTCTCCACCCTTTGAGGAAGAAACAGGCTGCATTTGAATTGTCTCCATTGGATATCAAGCGACATGATAAGGGTTACTTGCTAAATAGAACACAGGGGCATAGTAGAATCTCCGATAAGAGAGTGACGGTCGTTGGGCTAGGTTCATTAGGAAGCAGGATATGCTTTGAATTAGCTCAAGCTGGGATTGGTAGGTTTACTTTGGTTGACAAAGACAGCCTAGATATCGATAACGTTTATCGGCATGAATTAGGAATAAGTGATGTTTATTTTAAAGGTACTGAAAGATATTATCATTTTCCTAAGACAGAGGCGATGAAAAGAGCTATGAAGAATAAATTTCCGTTTATCGAGGTTGATTATGAAACCTCGGATATTCTGGAAATTCTTCATGAAGAACCTCAACTATTGCTTGACTCTGACTTGGTTATCATCGCTCTGGGCTCCCCGACGGAAGAGCTATACTTAAATGAAATGATACGTCAAATGGAATGGACTATACCTATCATTTTCACATGGCTGGACCCTCTTGGATTAGGTGGACATGCCTTATCAACGAAAAAAGGAACAAAGGGTTGCTTTCAGTGTCTATTTTCTCGACCTGATGCCCCGCGACGATTAATTGCAAACCAAGCGTCATTTGCAGCTCCAGGTCAAAATTTCCGAAAATCATTAGCAGGATGTCAATCTGTTTTCACGCCCTATGGTTCAATAGATGCCCTTGAGACTGCCGTTATGGCGACTAGATTGGCTTTAAGGGTTTTGACAGGTGAAGAAAAGGACAACCCACTTATGTCTTGGAAGGGGGATCCTTCTGAACTCCTAAGGCAAGGATATCACTTAAGTAAGAGGTATGAATTTTCTTCTGACAAATTATTTGATACTCGCTTTCTATATAAGAACGAAAATTGTTTAATATGTCAGACGGGTGAAACACCATGATTTTCTACTTTGGGAAAACCTCAAAATTAAAGATAAACGATGATGTTCTAGATAGGTTACGTGTGTATCGTCAACTAGAAAGCACGGATACGGAAGCAGGTGGAGTTTTAATGGGGAGGTTTTTAGAAGGCTCTGGTGATATCATCATTGATTTAATAACAGAACCAACTGAAAAAGACACACGTGAAAGATGCTTTTTTAGAAAGTACCTAGAAACCCATCAGGAAATAGTTGATAAAGTTTGGGAAGAAAGTGATGGTACTTTTAATTATGTGGGAGAATGGCATACTCATCCAGAGAAGCATCCTTCTCCTTCTTCTCATGATAGAAAGGAGTGGAAGAAAGTGTTGAGAAAGACGCAGTGTGAGTCATCATTCCTTTTTTTCATAATTATTGGGACAGAATCCATTGCAGCGTGGGTAGGTAATCGGGAGAGTGAAAAAATAAACAAGTTAGAGGAGTGGAACAAATGAGCAGGGACCCTTTTAAATTATCCACGGTGGATGACCGTTCTTTATGGGTAAGTTCAGGTGGAATGTGTGCCAAGTGTAAAACTGCCTTAATTTTGAATGATGTTGATGCAAAAGTGAATATTGGAGAGAGAGCTCACATTATTGGTAAAGCAAAGGGGAAAGGAAAGAAGGGCGGACCGAGGCGAGAATTTGCAGAAAAATTCGGCATAACGGACGAGAATATTGATTCCCTTGAGAACCTTATGCTTATGTGCAGTCCCTGTCACCATACAATTGACACAAATTTTAAGGCGTACCCTCCCCAAGAACTGTTTGAAATGAAAGAAAAACATGAAAGCTGGGTGAGAGAACAGCTTTTTAAGAAAAATAAGGCAATAGTGGTGGTTCACAAGCGAAAGAACCCAATGCCTGTCGATTCCATCCTTTTATCAAAGGAGACAAACTGTTTATTGTTGGATGCGGTTTCTTTTCAAGAGGAATTTACTGATTTTACAGAAGAGGGATGGGATACTGCAAAAAAAGATAATGAGGATTTCTTCCGTAAAGTGGTAAATTCAAAGAGAGAAAATGAGGGTACCTATCTTTATGTTTTCCCACTATCTCCAATTCCGTTATTAATCCATTTGGGATGTTTGATATCCGATACAACAACTGCTGTTGTTCATCAGTTTGATAGGGACACTCAATTGTGGTGTCATGAAAATGTGAATCCTGATAAAAATGTACTTATGCCAGAAGTAAAGATATCGGAAAAAGCTCATGATAAACTAGTGGTTACCGTTCAAGTGAGTGGAAATATTCATGAACAGGATATAAAAGATGCGGTTGATGATTCATTCCAAAGGTTGAATATCAAAATTGATGAGCCTAAATTAAATGCTGTTTTGTATGAGAATGATGTTGAAGTTCTGAAAAGTGTCTTTCGAAAAGAAATATACCGATTACAAAATGATAATCAGTATTCAGAAATTCACTTGTTCTATTTTGGTCCAGCAGGATTGGCTGTGGAAATCGGTCGCTGCATTAACCAAAACATGCTACCCGAAGTTCATTTGTATGAATATAATAATAGGGCTAATGCTAAATATCAAAGAGCCATCACTATTTAATGAGAATTAACACGAATCATAGGAGCTACATCGGAAAGGAGACAAACCAGTATCTTTAAGAAAGGGGCTGATTAAAATTCAGTCACTTTCTTCTGTTGGAAATATATACTTTATAATTAATTTTAAATGATTTTGTGGTGACGTTATCAATTTGAATGAAGTTTTTTTTCAATGTATATTTGCCAATGTGCGAACTTCAAATTCCTTTTTCTTACGTTTATTTGAAATGATAAGTATGAAAAAAAGTATGAAAGAAAAAGCTAATGTATAATAAGAAAGATACAAATATACTATTCAACAATAAAAATTCATCCTGATTATATTGGATGAATTTTTATATAATAAATAATATATTGGAGAATTGGAATATAAGTTAATAATCCATATACTATTTTTTATTTATTAAATATAGTGCTTTACTATGTACTGTTTAGATTCTTTAGATTAACCTCTCTTTATCAATTCATCATATTCATATATAGTTCAAAAATGATTACTTGCCAGGAAAAGAGATTGCCGTCACGGTGCTTAAAAAACACAAAAGAAAAATTTACAAGTTCTTGGGGGGGGAGCCGATTAAAACTATGGGCAAATGAGTATATTTTGAAATGTATTCATTACTTTCTTAAATAAAGAAGAATTCCCCCAAAAATATCTGCAAATATGGTCTTAGTAAATATTAGTAATTATGGTTGTAAATACTAGGAGTTACTTTTTCTTCTTGCTATCTATTAAACCAGTGATTTCTTTAACTATTTTATGGATAGATTTTATTTCCTCAATGTCACGTGTTTTAAGAAAATCTTCGTGTGCTTTTATAATTTGATTAGAATTAGTTATTTCAATACCGTTATAATCAAAAAGAGCTCTGGGAGATATATTTAAGGCTATAATTATTTTCTCCATTGTTAGTAAGGAAATGTTCCTTTCTCCACGCTCTATGCCGCCGATATATGAATGTTGTAGTTCTGCTTTTTCAGCCAGTTCTTCTTGTGTTAACCCTTGCTCTTTTCTTAGCATCCTTATATTATTACCTACCAACTTTAAAAAATCAGACATAAATTATCACCTCTCTTTAAGAGTAGAAAAGAGAGATAAACAATATAAGATGTATAAAATGCAAAAAAAGGTAAAAATTGTACTTATAAGTACAAAAAAAGGAGGGTGAAGATGTCTCTTATTAGGGCAGTAGTTCACATTAAAGGAATTAGACCATTATTATTTAACAATTTTACAATTGATTCGATTCCTCTGATAAAGAAGGAAAAAGCAGGTGTTGCTGGAAATAATCCTGAAGAATGGAAGAAAACCTACCAAGTAACTTCTGATGGTCAATTATATCTTAATCCAGACTATATTTTTTCTTGTATAAGAGCTGGGGCAAGGCATACACCTAAAGGACGAGGAACTATGGAATCGGTTGTATCTGCATCATTACAAGTACTTGATGATAAAATCTTATTAAACAGATTTGTAACAAATGAAGATGCATTAACTAATGATAACTCAAAAGAAGTGTATATTGATGTTAGACCAGTTTCAAGAAGAGGAGTAAAAAATATTAGATATCGTCTTGCAACTTCAATAGGGTGGGAGACAAAATTTGTAATAATGTGGGAGAACACACTTATTAATCGTCAACAAATGGAAGCATTTTGCTTGGATGCGGGAGCATTTGCTGGACTCGGAGACGGACGAAAAATAGGTTATGGAAGATTTGAAGTAGTAAGTTTTAAAATTTTGGAGGAGAAACTAAATGCCTAAAATTAGATCCCCTAAAGAAACTTGGTATAAAAATATCCGACCAATTATTTGGAAAAGAGATGGAGGAAAGTGCGTTAATTGTGGATATGAACTTTCCTTATATGAATGTCATATAGATCATATTGTGAGTGGAGTGATAGGAAATAATAAATTTCTAAATTTAAGAACTCTATGTCGTAGATGTCATGTACTCCGATTAGATCATAACCACAGAAGGATGATCCAGGGTGCTATAAAAAGTGGACTAATACCACCTAATTGGCGAAATATGGTTTGGGATGAGAATGAAAATTTGAAACGGTATTAATTACCGTTCAATAAGGGTGACCTCCTTATTGCTGATGAAATAGGTCAATTTGGTTCGGTAAGGTTGGGTGAGGTCCGGTTAGCCTCGGAACGGTAGGGCACGGTACGGTTCGGTAAGGTAGGTTAATATTAAAATTGTAACAGACCAAATATATTTGTTTGGTTTCATAAATTAATAATTTTGGCTCAGAGCTTTGCACTGATGATTGGTGTCATATTTTAGTTTCATAAATTACAGTGTAGGTATTTTCTTAGAATGAAGCTTAATGTCAGGTTGTAAATCTAGTAGTCGGTATGAGATTATAGAAGGAAGAAAGGTCTAGAAGTGTAATTGTAAAATGTTTCTAGGTTTTAAATAGTTATTGAAAGGAAGAAATTATGAATGTTTTTATAATGGGAGCAGGTGCATCCAAAAGTTATAGTCAGTCTACTACCAATGTTAGAATGCCAATAGCATTTGATTTTTTTAAAACCTTTAACAAATTAAAGATTAGCGAAAATCCATGGGTAAGGGTTGGAGAAATAATTAATTATGTTAGAGAGAACTATCAAGTTGACCCTTCAGATTTTAACACATTTAACATTGATATTGAAAAACTTCATTCTGAAATCGAGGAAAAGTTGAAAATTGCAATCGAACAGGATAATAAAGTTGATGTCATGATTTTGCATAGAGTTTACATGCAATTAGTATTTCTATTTTCTTCAGTTATTAATGAAATTCAAAATGGTCCTATATCCAATCCCCATATAAATTTAGCTAAGTTATTAAAAGATGAAGATTTTGTTATCACTTATAATTGGGATACTCTTATGGATCGGGCAATGTACAGAACTACAAATTGGGAGCCGGGTTCAGGGTACTTGGTAAAACCGAGAATGATATATCGTGATGAGTGGGTTCAAACCAATAAAAGTACAATTAACGCTCCAAAAATAATTAAATTGCATGGTTCAGTGAACTGGTTGACAAGTTACATGGTTGTAGAAGATGGTAAATTCACATTAACACAAGAACTAGGCCCTGATACATTTTATGTCTATGAATATGCTAATCAACCATATGCCACTTACGATGGAAGGTTTATGAATGGGTATACCCCTTTTTCCTATGGTTATTATCCTGTTAATCTACCAGATAGAGGTAAATCGATAGAGAATGGTAGGGTTTTAATAAGTATGAAGCAGCGAGGGGCGTACTATGCGGAAAAAGGCTCATCAAATAGCTCGGGGTTGGTTTCCATGCCAATGATAATCCCACCTGTGAAATATAAATCATATAACATGTTTGGTACACTTTTTAAGGAATTATGGAATACTTCTGAAGAAATTTTAAGTAAAGCAGATCATATAATAATAATAGGGTATTCTTTTCCCAAAACGGACATTCAAAGTGAAAACCTTTTTAAAAATGCTTTTTTAAAGAGATTAAATTATCCACAAATAACAATTTTAAATCCTAAACCTGAACGTATTATCGAAAAGTTTATGTTTGATTTCGGTGTCCCTGAATCAAATATAAGAGTATTTAAAGAATATTTTTCAAAGGAATTTAATATAGATAAATTACTAGAATATTAAATAATTTAGTTCCTATCTTAATAGGAACTAGTCCTGATAGGGTAAACTCTATTGGGAAACACTTTTGCCTCTTGATTATATTATGTTTTTAGAGATCTTATACAAAAATAGTTACAAGCATACCCCATTCATTGGGTTACTCCCGGAGTGCTTGTATCTAGCTATCTCTTAAGGAGACTGTCAATTTCATTTTTAAAACTTTGATATTTCTCTTGATACTCTTTCATCATTAATCCTTTAGGCATATATATAGCAAAATATCTATCAAAACCGTCTTCAAAATCAAAACCACTTGTTTCTCCAACTTTAAGCCAAGCTAACCCCTTAAAATATACTAACTTCTTACCTATTTTAAAACTAGGCATTTCTATAGCTAATCTAGGTTTATTTTGAAATGGAAAGCCAGAAGTGATTTACTAATTGTTGTAATAGGTCCACCTACATGCTGTGAATAATTTCTTAAATTATATATTAATCTATATTCAAAGTACTCATCATATATATTTGAAAGAGTATTTTTATAAAATTGAACATACTCTTCGCTTCTATTTCTTTTTAAATAAGCTTCCCAACGATCAATAAATCCTTAATAAGCTGTTAAATAATTATTAATTGACCTAACTATATTTCTAGTTGATATATTATTTTCTTCCTTAAAAAGTTGATAGTCTTTATAGGAATCAATGATCTGGTCAATAAAATTAATTTCTGCCCATAGTTTATTGAGCTTATCTGCAGCAATTTTTATTTCATCTTCTTGTTTTTCTTCTAATTCCTTCAATAACTCAAATCTATCTTTACTAATTTCTACTACCCACTTCATTAATCTCATCTCCTCATGTGATAAATATGAAGTTGATCTTATTATAAATATTTCAATCTACAATAGTTGTGCTAGATCTGTTAAAATTTAACGTTTTTTAATTTTTGCATAAATAGTAGATCGTGGAACACTAGTCATTTTTACAATATCATTTACACTTAAACCATTTTTAGTTCTTTCAAAATAAAGCTTAAGTGCTTTTTTAACATCCTTATCGTCTTTTCCTTTACGTCCCATGTGTTTCCCTTATTTCTTGGCACGTTCACGCCCTTCCTTTGTACGCTCGTTAATTAAATCTCGTTCAAATTCAGCAATAATGCCAAGCATTGTAAACATTTATTTTCCCGCGGGTGTAGTAAAATCAATCTGTTCTTTTATGAATACTAATCCTATTCACGTTCTTGTAGACTCCTTGCGATTCTATGTAGATCAAAAGTACTTCTAGCTAACCTATCCAGCTTATATACAACTAATTTATCTCCCGAACGTACATAATCTAATGCCTTTACTAGTTCCTCTCTATCAGATTTTGATCCACTTTGTTTCTCCATGAATATTTTTTCACAGCCATATTCTTTTAATTTTTCAATTTGCGATTCTAAATCTTGTCCAACTGTACTTACTCTTGCATAACCAATGATAGCCATTTAGATTCCTCCATTTGACTGGAAGTTATGATCTTTTGCACTTTTGATTATAAACTAACTTTTAGACAAAACCAATAGCATTAATAATACCATTTTTATTTATATTACTGTGTGTCTAAAAGTTGTAACTTATAGACATTAAAGTATGTTCTAATATTCGAGAACATTAACACTGATACGGCACAAAGCCCGAAAACACGCTATTTTAAGCGACTTTAATTTTATGTTGGTGTTTGTTTGGTGTTTAAAGATAGTAAACGATAGTTAAGTTTACGATACGAAATAGTTTAACCACAGTATTCGCACTTTGTATCAATGGACTTCCTACTGGTGTTTGTTTGAAATGAGTCAGAATTTGTATTATGAAAAATGTAGTAGTATGAAGACTGATATGGTATATGTTTGGCATAATATTCATATTTTAATTTAATTATTCACGTATTCGTGATAAAATTCTGTTTAGAATGTAATAAAAGGAGGCTTCAGCAATGGCTGTCCGCTACAATAAATTGTTCAAATTGCTTATAGACAAGGAAATGACAAATGCAGAACTTGCTGAAAAGGCGGGCATTAGTGCAAACATTATTACACGCCTAAAAAGAAATAGATATGTTTCACTTGAAAGTATAGAGAAAATCTGTATTGTACTTAATTGTGGAGTCGATGAAATATTAGAATTTATAACAGAAGACAAATAGTAGGAGGTTTTAACAAGTGGCGAAATCAATAGAACCCAATATTGCCGATTTAGGGAATGGTTGGCTTAAATCTTACAAATTAGATTATAAATTAGAACAGGAGGCTTTAAATACTGAAATAGACAAAGCACTTTCTGATTACTTTACAAAAAATGGCGGAGCAGGCGCAAATCGTCCTGATGCAAAATTGCTTTTACAAGACAAGAATCTAGATTTTTATCCTGTTCTTATTGAATATAAAGGCTATAAAAATAAACTTGTAAAACTTGATAGTAATGGACAAGTTGAAAATAAAACTGCCAAGAATGAGCCACATTTTAAAAATATAAATTCTTATGCAGTAAATGGTGCGGTGCATTACGCAAATGCTTTGCTACATCATACCAGCTATACAGATATTATTGCCATTGGAATGACTGGTTACAAAGAAGAAAATGGACAAATTAGACATGAAATAGGAGTTTATTATGTTTCAAAGAGCAATTTAGGAATAGGGCAAAAGGTAGGGGAGTATTCAGACCTTTCGTTTTTAGCACCTGCAAATTTTGATGAGTTTGTTAGCAAAGTAAAAACACTACATTTATCACAAGAAGAACTTGATAAGCTAAAAGAACAACGAGAAAAAGAGATTGATGCTAGTTTAGTAAAACTTAATAACGATATTTATCAAAACGAAAAAGGATTAGGTGAGAATGACCGTGTTTATCTAGTTGCGGCTTCTATTATCGCAACACTTGGAATACCTGGGAAAGTTACACCTCTAGAAAAAACTGATTTAAAATCTTCAACTGAAAAAGGAAATACTGACGGTGAAATAATAGTAAGGAAAATAAAGGCTTTTTTGGATGAAAAAGAACTACCAAAAGAGAAAAAAGAACTAATTATAAGAACTTTACAAAATACTCTTTTAACTAATAATATTAACAAAGTTGAAAATGGCGAGAGTCAACTTAAAAGGGTTTTTACTAAAATTGTAGATGATTTAGGGATATATTATAAAATAGGTTTGACAACCGATTTCACAGGTAAACTTTTTAATGAAATGTATGGATGGCTTGGTTTTTCACAAGATAAACTTAATGATGTAGTTCTTACTCCATCTTATATTGCTACCCTCTTGGTGAAATTAGCACGAGTTAACAAAGATTCTTACGTGTGGGATTTTGCCACAGGTTCTGCTGGATTATTGGTTGCTGCTATGAATGAAATGCTTATTGATGCTAAAAATACAATTACTTCACCTGAAGAGCTTACTCAAAAAGAGATTAGAATAAAAGGTGAACAATTGTTAGGGTTAGAGTTACTTTCAAGTGTATATATGTTGGCAATTCTAAATATGATTTTGATGGGTGACGGAAGTTCAAATATTTTAAATAAAGACTCATTAAAAGACTTTGATGGTAATTATGGTTTTGGTAAAACAAATAGCAAATTCCCTGCTGATGCTTTCGTATTAAATCCTCCATATTCTGCCAATGGAAGTGGAATGAACTTTGTTGAAAAAGCACTAGGAATGATGAATAAAGGTTATGCAGCTATTATTATTCAGAGTTCAGCAGGTTCAGGAAAAGCTACAGAATATAACAAACGAATTTTGGAAAAGCATACTCTTTTAGCAAGTATTAAAATGCCAGTGGATATTTTCATTGGAAAATCAAGTGTACAAACAAATATATATGTTTTTAAAGTAAATGAAAAACATCATAAAGATGAAATGGTAAAGTTTATCGATTTTTCTAATGATGGATACACTAGAACAAATCGTAAAAAAGCAAATAATAATTTGAAAGATACAGATCGAGCTAAAGAACGATATGAAGAGTTAGTGAATTTGGTTAGATTTGGAAAGAGCAAGCTTAATATTTTTACTGATAAAGAGTATTATGAAGATACTATAGACCCTCTAAATGGAGCCGATTGGAATAAAAGTGTACCGTTAGACACCAAGCCTACTTTGCAAGAATTCAAAAAAACTGTAAGCGACTATTTAGCTTGGGAAGTTGCTAATATTTTAAAGCAACAAAACAAAGGAGATGAAAGCCTGGGAAAATAGGTGCCTCACTTAACATGAGATTAGAGGAAGTTAAGTGGGGCGAATATAAGCTAGGTGATTTATTTGAAATAAAAGGGAATCCACAATTAAATAAAGATAGTTTTTCATTTAATGAAAATGGAGAATATGCATATTTTACGAGAACAGTTTTCAATAATGGGATAGCGGGCTATGTAGATTATTTAGATGAAAAACACAAAATAAAAGGTAATTGTTTGGCTGTTGGAATGTTAGGGATGAAGTTTTTCTATATGCAAAATGATTTTTATGCAGGACAATTTACAAAAAGAGCAATTCCTAAATTATTTTCTTTAAGCCCAAGATTAGCCGCTTATTTCTGTAGTTTATTAAACAAAAACGAACAAGTTTTTAAGAATGTATTAGTGCGTGATTTTGAAAGAGTTTTTAATAAAACTAAAATCCAACTACCCACCAAGAATGGAGAAATAGATTTTGATTTTATGGAAAGCTTTATAGCAGAGTTGGAAGCAGAGCGTATAGCAGAGTTGGAAGACTATTTATTAGCTACTGGACTAAATGATTTTGAGTTAACAGAAGAAGAAGAAAGGGTGCTAAGATCCTTCAATGAGGTTGAGTGGAAAGAGTATCAGATGAAATATTTATTCGAAAGGATAAAGACAAAAAAATTACCTTATAAAGCAAAAGAACTACCTAAGGAGCCAACAGGAAAATACATCCTTCCATGCCTTACTTCCAGTTTTATGAACCAAGGATTAAACTATTTTGCCCCTAAAGAAAACGCAACTATTTTGGAGAATGTAATTTCTATTCCCTCTAATAGTGATGTGTATCGAGCGTATTTTCAATCGAGGGAATTTACAGTTTTATCTGATGCTTATGCAATTAAATGGATTTATGACGATAGGGAACTATCTAAAAATCAGTATTTATTTACTGTTCCATGCATCAATGAAGTAACAGATTTGCCGAAATATTCATATAAAAATAAATTGGGTGGTTGGAATGTAGTCAGAAATAAATTTATAAGTCTCCCTATTAAAAATAACAAACCCGATTATGAGTTTATGGAAACGCTAATATCCGCAATCCAAAAGCTTGTTATAAAAGATGTTGTCTTGTATGCAAATAGAAAAATTGATGAAACAAAGAGCGTTGTAAACAATAGCATGGAATAAGTAAAGAGGCCCTAGGGGGAGTCAAATCTCTACAAGCTTCAATATGACGACCGCGTCCGGCTAACACGCGAAAAATCGCAT
The DNA here is from genome assembly GCF_947495635.1 of uncultured Virgibacillus sp. Taxonomy (NCBI): domain Bacteria; kingdom Bacillati; phylum Bacillota; class Bacilli; order Caryophanales; family Bacillaceae; genus Virgibacillus; species uncultured Virgibacillus sp. The sequence goes on from NZ_CANMAB010000081.1 coordinate 13,637, forward strand.
AATTCGATAGGGGGGGGTACCCCTAAACCGCCAAAATAAAGCCACATAGCCTTGTAAACCTTGTTATTAAAGGGTTTGCGGGTTATGTGGCTATTTTATATACATTAAGGTTACTCTGGTATTTCCAGTTGAAAGGTGAACAAAGCTAAATCTCGTTTTTACTTGGTCAAATTTATTTCCTACAATCAGCAGTCTACATAGGTAGAGTGCCTTTACAGATGGTATAAAAAAATGATTGAGTGGGCCTGAAGCCACTCAACCTGTGCAAATTTGTATTTATGATTTGTAAGGGTTTTAGGCACTATCTCTCTTGCCCACAAACTAACCCACAACACGCCCACAATTTCCCCACAAATATTTGAAAAGGGAGAAAATGAATTGAAAAGGAAATTTGGGAAAACGTGATTATATTGCTATTTTTGATTCGAAAAGATAAATCTTAAAAAGTAAGTATATGTTCCGTTCACAAATCCAAGTTGGGAAAATATTAAGGAGATTAGCTAGAAAAACGCCCATTTAATTATTGTATTTCGATATAAATAAGTTTAAAATGCAAATAAGGTATATATAAATCGTGTGGACAAATACATAATTAGCATTGTTAAATAAAGCGAAAAACTTTAGTATCAAACGGTGTGGCGGAATTGGCAGACCCGCACGACTCAAAATCGTATTGAAATAAGCCTCTGTATAACTGCATTGGCTTATTTTTGTATTAAAATGCATTATGTAAGGTATTTAATTTCTTTATCCTGTTTTACAAATAATACATCAATACTCAAGTCATTTAAAGCTTGTTTAATTTCCTCAACATGTTTACGGTAATATTCATTGTCTTCAAAAGCTATTCCAATTTTATAATATGCTTCTTTTATTTTGGGACCGGATAAATGTTTCATACATTTATAAAGTTGTTCAGCAACATGAATCTTACACTGGCTACTATCAAATGGTTCCCCATACTTTTTTGACGTTGGATCAGAACTAGTTCCACCCACTACTTCAATATAGAAAAATTCTTTTGAATCAGCTGAATCCTTTTTAGCAATAATATCAATACCTTCATGTCTCCTTTCTGTTTTTCTATTAATAATTAAATAACCTTGCTGTTCTAAATCATCACAAATCACATCAATTATATCTAATTCAAATAGCATAAATTTCCAACTTTCCAAATGTCAGCGTCCATAGTATAAATAATTCAATATGTGACTGTTAAATCCTTCTCTGATGTTTTGAAAAGGTAGTTAGTGTTAGAAAAAAAGGGTAAAGTAGTGGTGGCAAGTGGTGGCAACCTGGTGGCAAAATAAAAAAGACTGCCACCAATTACATCTGATTGTAGCGTATAGGCCTTTAAAAATAGCCTATAATACCAATATTATCAAACTATATCTGTTATATTCCGAAGCACTTTCCCACCTTGACAGGGTGGAGTTCACTTGAAATTTTTTTTAATAAAATACTTGTAAGAGTAAGGGTTGTTTAAAACATTATTTTTGTTTTCAATAAGAATAATATGCTTATGTTTTGTTCATGTTCATGTTTGAGAACAGGGATTTGCAATGTAATCAAAAAGCTAGAAGTGTTGATTTCATAGGAATTACGGAACGTATTTTACAATATTTTTCCCTTTAATACGCGGGCGGCATAATGTAACCTTCACCTACAGGGCGGGTTAGTTGGAGAAGTTAATATTTCATAAAAGCTAATTACAGACAGCGCAATCATCTGTAGTGTTGTAGAAACAGGCCGTGGAAAATGGTTCAAATACATTTAACTACTTTAGCTATTTGTTTGAGGAATTACCAAATATGGATACTACAGATAAAACCAAGTTAGATCAACTCTTACCATGGTCAGCGATAATTCCAGCTGAATGTCTCGGTCCAAATAAATTTAAATAAAGCATACATGAAACCTCAACCAAATTAATAGGTGGGGTTTATTTGACGCTTATGTTTAGTATGTTTGTACCCGTTTTAGTACTCTATTTTTATAGCTAAATAATATTTATTATTTTGACTTAAATTGTTAACTATTGTTTAATTGTATCCCCTTATAAGTCTTTAAAGACAATATGAGTCACAAGGAAATGACTAATCAGATATAAGTTAATAAAAAAGATACAGTCAGGAAATTGTCCAATTAGTATGTAATAAATAAACAAAAAATGTAATATTTCACCAATGAAAAATCAAATCATTTCTGAAAGTTGATTGACATTTTGTCCAAAAGTAAAAATAATTTAAATTGGCTCAAAACCTAGTAATAACAAAGGTTGAGTTTATTTGTGCAAAAAACTCACTTTTCATAATGGTGGGATGCAGTCGTTCCGTCACAAAACAAAACATCGATCTTTTGTTATTGGCATACCAGCTCTATTCCTAGCCCAAGTAGTAATAATAATTAGCTATTCCTTCCTCTAGATGTCATAAAGGCTCGTCTCTTGTCATATACATGTACTAATGCGCGTCCTAGCGTTTATAATAGCACAGCATGAGGAGGAGGCGGGTTATGGAGGGCTTCGGAAATTATTTAATGGCTGTTATGGAGACAGGGGGGTTATTTGCTCCTTTATTGTTTATTAGTTTTCATTTATTAAGGCCCTTATTTTTTCTTCCAGTAGTTTTTATTTGCATCTCAGGCGGAATTCTTTTTGGAGCGGTAGCAGGTACATTATATTCCTTAATTGGGATCACCTTATCCAGTATTTTATTTTATTTCATTGTAAATAAAATGCCAAAATCAATAAAGAAATTTATGAAGTTAAAATCAAAAATAGTTGGCCAACGATCCGCATTTACAACTTCACAAATCGCACTACTACGACTAATTCCATTTATACACTTTCATTTACTATCATTATGTCTATTAGAGGTATCAGCTGGATTTAAAGATTACACGAAATCATCCTTATTATCTAACATTCCATTGGCATTCGTATATACTTCCATTGGCCAATGGATTTCGAATTTAACTCCTCTTTATATCTTCGTGTTTCTAGTTGTATTGCTACCATTTCTTTATTTACTGCGTAGAAAGGAAATTATAATTAAATGGCAAGAATTCTTCCCTGTCCATACAAAAGAAAGTATATGATTCATGATTAGCGGCACACACGATGAATAAATGATGTGTGCCGTTTAATCCATTATAAATAACTTATTGATTGGATGTTTCCACTCAATATCTGCATATGGGTAACGAATTAATATCTCTTTTTCTAAGAAATATAAATCATCTCTTGTCAATCCTCGTAACTCTAAAGAGTCTTTAACTGTTACGTGAATATTAACAACCTCAAATGCATCTTCTGTTGTTCCTACGTACTTCTCTCCTTCAAACAAGCAGCCTTTATATACGAATTGAACATTCTTTTTACTGTTATTTGGTTCATCCAAAAAATAAAACTTATGCTCAGCTTTTGCAATAAGAAGTCGTCGTTGAGGATTTCTATAGTATTGTACCCACGTATATATGAGTAGTGCAAGTGCAATAAAGATAAGAATGCGAAATAAAATTACGATCATACAACCGTCTCCCTGATTATTATTACCCTATTATACGTACTATACTGTTCGTAGGTTTCACTATTTTTATGGATTCATGATACAATCGTAAAAAAGAGAAAAGAGGGGACAAATTGAATTGGAAAGAATTATACAATATGCAAACAGAATTAGATAGTTATATCGAAAAAAACAATAACATTAAGAAAGAAGAGGTATTTAAAGATAAGGTTTTAGCACTACTAGTTGAACTAGGAGAGTTAGCAAATGAAACTAGATGTTTTAAGTTTTGGAGTAATAAACCTAGAAGTGAAAAATCAGTAATTTTGGAAGAATATGTAGATGGTATTCATTTTATCTTGTCTTTAGGTATAACGAAAGGGTACTACTATCAAGGAGAGGCTCTCCCCAGTGTAGATGAAACGGAGACAGAATTATTCTTACGTATGTTTACAGTCTGTGATGCATTCTACCGAGATCAAAATGAATATACATATGATCAACTATGGAGAACGTACTTACAGTTAGGTAGTGCACTAGGTTTTTCTGAAAAAGATGTTAAGTATGCATATTTAGAAAAAAATAAGGTAAATTATACCCGGCAGCATGAAGGCTACTAGGACTAATGACGATCAAATATTTTGTACTTTCTGCCAATGAAGGTATAATAAATATATATCAAGTTATGAGGTGATGTACATATGGCAAAACAAGATGAAACATTAACGATGCTAAAGGAACTTACGGATGCAAAGGGTATCCCAGGAAATGAAAAAGAACCAAGAAAGATTATGAAAAATTACATTTCTCCATATGCGGATGAAGTTTTCTATGATAACCTAGGAAGCCTAATTGCTCAGAAAACAGGTGAGGAGAATGGACCTAAGATCATGGTTGCCGGTCATTTAGATGAAGTAGGGTTTATGGTAACTCGAATTGACGATAATGGTTTTATTTATTTCCAAACAGCTGGTGGCTGGTGGAGTCAAGTTATGCTTGCACAGCGTGTTACAATTATGGGGAGTAAAGGTGATGTTACGGGAGTTATAGGTTCCAAGCCTCCACATATTCTTTCAGCTGATGCTCGTAAAAAGCCAGTAGAAATTAAGGACATGTTTATAGATATTGGTGCATCTAGTAAAAAAGAAGCAGAAGATTTTGGTGTGAAGCCTGGAGATTCGATCGTACCATATTTCGAATTTACACCTTTAAAAAATGAGAAGTTGTTGTTGGCTAAAGCATGGGACAACCGTATCGGCTGTGCGATTGCAATTGAAGTGCTAAAGCAACTGAAGGATTCAGAACACCCGAATATTGTTTATGGAGTTGGTACTACTCAAGAGGAAGTTGGGCTTCGTGGTGCAAAAACAGCTGCTCATGCCATTGAACCAGATATCGGCTTTGGAGTTGATGTAGGAATTGCTGGAGACACTCCTGGCGTCCCTGATCATGATGCTGATAGTAAATTAGGAAAGGGACCACAAATTGTATTATATGATGCGTCTATGGTATCCCATAAGGGTGTGCGAGACTTTGTTGTGGAAACGGCTGAAGAAAACAATATCCCTTACCAATTTACATCTATGGCAGGAGGAGGAACAGATTCAGGTTCTATCCACTTAACCGCCAATGGTGTACCTTCTTTATCCATTACAGTAGCTACTCGTTATATTCATACGCATGCTGGAATTTTGCATCGTGATGACTTTGAAAACACTGTAAAATTAATTGTAGAGACAATTAAGAAGCTAGATAGAGACAAGGTTAATGAATTAATTTTTGATTAAGAACAAAAGCGAATGTGCTTGATTGCTGGGTACTAGAGCTGGAAGCAGCACAACACGCCCAGATCATTCCACAGGCTCAAATTTTATAATTTCCTAAACTATGAAAAAGAAGCTGAGACAAAAGAATGAAATAACAATAAAAAACGAACGATAAGGTGGTTACCCCCAAAAGTTAGAGTTTATACTATGCAGCTGATTGGCTGGATTGCGTTCGGT
>NZ_CANMAB010000082.1:0-19132 GCF_947495635.1 uncultured Virgibacillus sp.
CTGGCAGTTGTTCCCACACTTACTTCACTTTATTGCTTGATGTTGGGGGCTTACTGCCAGTTATATGCGGGATAAAGTGAAACTTCAATCCACGGGGTTTCGGATTGATAGTTGAACCAATCGGACATTTACTGGCAGTTGTTCCCACACTTACTTCACTTTATTGCTTGATGTTGGGGGCTTACTGCCAGTTATATGCGGGATAAAGAGGATGTATAATACAGATCTTCAACGTAAAAAACGATACGATGGCTTTTGATGATTGGAGTCGGGTGTATGTCTGTGAAAAGCGAGTAAGTTTTATTCGATTACGAAAAAAGCTTGTAGCGAGTCTCCTAGCTCACTACAAGCTGTGTTTTCTTAGGATTGATGCTGATCTAGAAAATCAAGCATCCGCTTATATACGTTTATTTCATTTTCTTTTTTTGCGAAGCCATGCCCTTCGTCCTCTAATACTAAATATTCCACATCACGCCCTTGTTTCTTAAGCTTGGCAACAATTTGATCCGATTCTTCTTTTACAACGCGGGGATCCTTTGCTCCTTGAATGACTAGCATGGGCTTCGTCATTCCGTCCAAATAAGTCACTGGAGAATCTTTAGTAAATCGTTCTTCATCCCTAATTGGATCACCTAACCAACGTTCCATAAGCGGCTTCCAATGTGGAGGAACTGAATTAACAAAAGTAAATAAATCAGAAGGACCAAATATGTCAACAACTGCTTTAAAATATTCAGAATGACGTCCATGTAATAATAGCGCCATGTATCCCCCATAGCTGCCTCCTACTAAAAAGAGCTTCTCTCGAGTGCTAATTTTGTTGTTAACTAGCCACTCTACTCCTGCTACACAATCCAATCGTGGTCCTTCACCCCAATCCTGCTCCACCATTTTCACAAAAGAGGCTCCGTATCCTGTGCTGCCTCGGAAATTAGGAGCAAATATTGAATAACCACGATTTAAGAAGCATTGGAACATTGAACGAAACATTTTTCGTTCGGAAGCCTGTGGTCCACCATGTGGCCAGAAAATTGTATGACCGTTATCATATTCTGGATGGGCTTTAAACAGCAAGGCTTCTATTTCCATTCCATCATAGGAGGAATAGTTTACAATTTCCGGTTCAACCATATCTTCATTTTTTACACCAAGTACTCCATTATTCGTAAGTTGCTGCCAATCCTCACCATCCACGGATTGAAAAATATTACTAGGCACTGTAGCGCTTCGTCCTAATAAAAAGATGGAACCAGATGTTGTAACATGACATTGATCAATTACATCTACTGGAGACTTTAACGTATGGAGCTTACCGCTTGCTACTTCATAGCGATACATCACATCCGTAACGCCTTTTTCCGTTATCAAATAAAAGCATTGATTCTCTTTATGCCATTTTAAAAGTTGTATACTCTCGTTCTCAATCGTTAAAACTTTTGAAAACTGTTTCGAACCCAAATCAAATTTTGCAAGATAACTATATTCACTCTCATAATCTGTTAAAAAATAGATGGTTTGATTATCTGTAAATATCGGATCAAATACAACATGGACTTTATCAGGATTTGGTGTGAGGTAATTTTTATTCTCTCCAGATTTTACATACCCTGTTACATAGGTGTTTGCGAACGAACATAAATACACGTATGCTTCTTCATCCTTGGAAACAGCGGCTAACTCTGTAAGCGATTCCTCCCCTTCATGTATAAGTTGATCCGTATCTGTTCGAAGATCTCGGACTCTCGCATTCAAAAAAGAGGGATTATCTTCAGACGTCATATAGTATAATCGCTCCCCATCTTCACTTAAATGCGAAAAGAAATATTTTTCCGATGCCTCTCCTGTTACTAAAGGTTGTGGCAGACCTCCCTCAGCAGGCAATGCATATATATGGTGGTTTTCATCACCATCTTTATCAAATCCTGCTAGTACAAATCGATTGTTCGGATCAACCTTGATAAAGCTACAAGCTTCATCATGATGGGCAAATAAATAAGGAAATGTGTCTGGTAGATCCATTGCCCATAAATTCATCTTACCATTTAAATTCGAGGTAAATATTAACCGCTTCTCATCACCGCTAACTGTAAAATTTGTGATCGTATAGGTACGAAAAAACTGCTCCACCGTTGGCTTTGGAAAATTTAACATTACTCTCCTCCTATCTTTTTTCACCTACATTCTAAGTTATTAGAAAATTAATACTTATATGTAGTATAACGTATCTGTATGAGGGTCGATAGTATTACTATACCAATAGTAGCACGTAGCAGTTTGTTGTAACACAGTCAGGAGAAGTAGAATCTTCTCAGCCTTTAGAAGGAGAAGGAGCAGTGAGATGTTAATCCTACATATCAAGAAGTGAAGATGAATAGAGGGTTGCCCAAGTAACATATAATTTAAATCATATTAAAGAAGGGAGCAAGAAACTCATGCAGCAACCCATCGATTCGACTGCATAGGATTTTGTAATCGAAGAAATTAGCCATCGTGCATCTGATTCGATGCAAAGGATTTCGCCCGAAAGATATAGCTTCTATATAATATAGAAACTGCATCAATAGTTCCAAATCTTATCTATTTGTATAAAAAATCCTGTGATTGATACGAAAACAATAAAGACTAAAAGTCGACTTAAATTAGAAATTCATCCTTATGTATCCTTTGAGGATATCCATTATAGAACCCTAAAATCTTTCATACTTTCTCCAAGAATATAGTGTGAAAACCACATCAAATTCTGCTTCATAATAGCCACATTAATTCCTGGTTGGTCTGAACTATAATTCCTTTAAATATAATTAATTCTGTATCAACTTCCATATCCCTTAACCCTTGATATAGCTCATATGCATTTGGAGTTGGAACTCTTACATCCTTTTCGCCATGTTGGATTAAAGTGGGAGTACAGGCAGTTTTAATATATGTCATTGGTGATGTTTTCGTATATATCCCTGGATCATTCCATGGATTATTTCCTAAATACATACTAATAAAGTAAGGTATATCTGTATTTACATAATGGGTACTCCAATTAGTAATTCCACCTCCAACTGAAATAGCCACAAATCTACTACTAAATGTTGAACAGAAGGCTGATATATATCCTCCGTTGCTCCATCCCATAACCCCTACTCTATCTTTATCTGCAATCCCTTTGTCAACTAGATTATCTACTCCAGATATGACATCATCGTAGTTAACAATTCCCAGCTTTCTATAGTTAGCTTTCAAGAATTCATTACCATAACCAGAACTTCCCCTGTAGTTTGGTTCTAAAACGATAAAGCCTTTTCCAATAAACTGTTCAATAGGATATTTCTCATTAAAACAATCTGAAAATATTGGAGAGGATGCCCAAGCTGGACCACCATGGATTACCACTAATAAGGGATACTTTTCATTTGTGTCAAACTCTACTGGGGTTGATAAAACTCCCTCTATTTCAAGACCATCACTATTTATCCATGAAATTATTTCCCTGTTACATTTAAGCCTTCCTTTGAAAAAGCTATTTTCATTCGTTATTTTTGTATCGTCTAAATAGATTTCAAAGATTTCATTTGTTATAGCCTTATTATAGGATATATGATTTTCATCCCTTGTTATAGAAGCATCCATTATAAAACTATCTACTTTTTCGCTTAACATTTCCACAGTGCCATCCTCAGCTAGTAACCCAATAAGATAATTAGTTTTATTCTGCCATCTAATTAAAATTCCTTTAGTTGTCCAGCGTAATGGAACTACCGTACTATCAAAATTTGCTAAAAGGTTGAATGAGCTCTCCATTATTAATATCATATATTTCTAAATTAATATCTTGTATATGGGTCTTATAGTAATCCTTCTCCCTTATGCTTGCTGCGTAACATATTTTGTTGCCTTCAGGAGAAAAGCAAACACTCCCTCCCAACAACTTATCTATATGCATCTTTTGTAGCTCTTCCGCTTTAATATCTAATATGTATAGATCTCCATTCAGATACTCTTCCATATTTGGGCTTGGTGTAGCTATAAATACAACCTTTTTCCCATCATCTGAAATATCAAATCAAATTCATGGATATGAAAATCCTTACCATCAGTTAGTTGATAAACAACGCTATTTTTGTGTTCATATTTATCATTTTGTATCACTTTATCTATTTCAATGTAACATAAACAATTATTCTGATATTCATTACCTACATGACGGAAATCTCCATACAGTTCCTTACGTTTCCTTATCTCCTCGCATTCTTTTAACTGCGCAACATAATAAAAACCCTTGCCATTAGGCTCCCATTGGAATTTACTGACTCCTTCTTTCTCATTAGTAATTTGAACCCCGTCATAACCATCTATCGACTTAACAAAGATTTGATTTGTCTTATTCTCCCCATCACCAACTGGGCTAAAGGTATGCAATATTCCTAGAATCTGGAGACCATAATGGGTATGTACTATCTATTTCACCAGTTGTTAATGGGTAACACTGCCCCTTTTCTTTTTCATATATCCATACATGGTTCCGATATTTATTGTCTTTCCAGTTAGCTGGCTTTTTGACAAATGCTACGTTTTTGCCATTATCACTTATGTTTGTACCTGATAAGGTTGGTAATGAAATAATTTCTTCTATACTTAGATATGTTTTTTCATTCTTTTTCATTAATAAACCACCTCGTAATGTTACTATTGTCAAAATTGTAAAACCTATTGTTTGACCACATAGGTTAGGACTAATACCAGAATTTAATCTCACTAATATCCTAATTTATGTATTGTACTTGAAAATGTTATACAACAATCTGGCCAGATTGATTTAGAACTTATCTCCATGTTAATACATGCCATTACCATAAACCAGTATTTTTGTAACGCTTTCTTTCATCCTACTAAACTTTGATTTTATTAAGATTTATTAATTACCAAAAAATACCTTTACAATAAGAGTCCTTCTAGTAAAATAAAAATATATAGGTTTACTGAAGGTTACAAATGATAATTGATTATGCTCGGCTCGGGTGTCTACTATTGATCAAAACTTAGATCGGCAAATTGGTATGTTTAATCAATATGATTGTAAAAAATAGTTAAGAAGAAGTTTACAGGTACGATTAAAGATTGAAAAGGACTTCATCAACTTTTTAATGTCATCAGGCAAGGCGATACAGTTGTAGTGGAGAGCATCTCCCGTTTAGAACGGTGGATATCCTCAATATTATTCAACGGTTAGAAGAAATGAGTGTTATCACGCAAATTGTTTTTAGTTTCTATCACTGCGTTAGCTTTACTGATGGCATTTATTTACTATGTAAGCGCTTCTTTAAAGTCGGCTGAAGAATCACTAAAAGACTCATTGAATTCTTTGAGAGAAGGAGATTTTGATTCATACATCAATTCTGTAGTGGACGATCGTTTTGAATCAAAATAACAACAAAAATCAGAATATGCAGAACTATTATCAGAAAACCCATTGGTAGACTTCAATATTTTAGAAAGGGCTATGTTATATAATTTTGCGACAAATTGTTCTAATAGTTAAACAAATTATAAGGAAGTGATGTTGTGAATATAAATCATAGTGAAAAAAGTAAAGTTTTAGTTATAGGTGGTGGGGTAGTAGGGCTAACTACAGCATTGATTTTACAAAATGAAGGACATCAAGTCAAAATAGTTACAGAAAAGCTCGCTCCTGAAGTTACTTCCGTAGTCGCAGGTGCATTGTGGGAGTGGCCTCCGGCTGTTTGTGGAAACCACCAAGATGAAGCTTCAATTAAGATATCAAAAGAATGGTCATTACTCTCTTATAATATATTCTCGGATTTATCTAAAAACAAAGAAAGTGGAGTATACATGCGTGATGTTACTTTCTTTTTTAAAAATTTAATAAAGGATAACTCTAAAGATTTAAAAAAAATGAACGAATTAAAAAGACATGTTCGTAGTTTCCGCCATAGTGTATCACTGATTGAAGAAAAAGGAGTTAATCCAGAAATGGGTATTAAAGACGCATATACGCTGTTAGCTCCTATGATTGATACGGATATCTACATGAAGTGGCTACAAGAAAAGGTTGAAAAATCAAATTGTGATATTATAATGAAAAAAATTGTAGGAAATTTAGAACAACAAGAAGAAAATTTAAAAGCGGAATACCAAGTGGATGTAATTGTAAACTGTACAGGTTTAGGTGCTATTGAATTGACTGATGATGACATGACCCCGTTACGTGGTGCATTAGTTAGAGTTGTGAATGATGGGCAACAATTCTCTAAATTAGATGAAGCTTATTGTATTTCTCATGATGGAATTAGTGAAGATCCTGGCTTTATTTTTATCCTTCCTAGAGGGGAAAACATGTTACTTTTAGGAGGTTTAGCTGAACTTAATAAATGGGATTTAGAAGTTAATTTAGAAAATTATCAACCAATTGAAGAGATGTATAATCGTTGTAAATCGTTCTTCCCTCCGCTTGAAAAAGCAATTATTGATTCCTATGAACCTGTGCGTACTGGTTTAAGGCCTTTCCGTGAAAAAAGTGTTCGTTTAGAAAGAGTACCTAACTCATCCATTATACATAACTATGGACATGGTGGCTCTGGAATCACTTTTTCATGGGGATGTGCGTTACAGGTTCTGGAAATGATTAATGGATTAAATGTTAAAGAGAAAGCAAAAAAGGATCTTGTAAATATTATTTGAGGATCTATTGCAAAATCAACTAAAGCGTGGAGAATTTGTAGTTGATACCAATCCAAAAGAGAAGTAAACTACTTTCTTCACGTTCTTTTTCTACATATACTCATCTCTTTTTATCTAAGCCAAATATGCCATCACCTTTGTAAGTTCTTCAACCATTTCTTGAACATCCAATCAATTACTGCTTTAAAAGAACAGTTAGATGTAAAGTGAAACTTGAATCAGTGGGGGGATTACTGCCAGTTATATACGGGACAAAAGTAGAGTAGATAGTAACGTTAAATACATTAACACTTACTCATTATAGTATTGATAAAACGCATGATCGTAACGCTAATTCAGTTGTTGTAGCTATTCTTAACGCAAAAAAATAGCCACCTGTTCCACAAAGGGGTATGGGCTATTTTTTCTTTCTAAATTAGATAACGCCAATCCCTATCATAAGGATGGGTATCTATCGACCATAGCTGGAACTGTGGTCGTTCTTTTATTATATGAGTGGTTGTTTTTATTGCTGAGCAGTTCTTACTATTTAATCCTTTACTATTTTTCCGTCGCGAATCGTTACAATTCGATCTGCATAGCTAAGTACGCGCTCATCATGCGTTACCATAATTCCGGCCTTGTTTCGATCTTTAATTTCGCCTGCCAAAAGTTTTACAACATCCTGACCTCGCTTGGAGTCAAGGCTTGCAGTAGGTTCATCAGCAAGAATTATTTGCGGATCGTTCATTAGTGCACGAGCAATTGCTACTCGCTGACGCTGACCTCCTGACAGCTCATTGGGATAATTATTCAACCGATGCTGCAAGCCAAAATGAGTAAGTAAATCACTCCCATGTTTAACTCGTTTCTTGGCAAGCACTTGAATAATATTCAACTGATCTTTTACCTTGAGATATGGAACTAAATGAGCAGCTTGAAACACAAACCCAATCTTTTCAAGCCGTCTTTTCGTTATTTCTTTCGATGATAATCCAGTAATATTCTCTCCAGCCAACAGCACGTTCCCACTTGTTGGAGAAAGTAGTGCCCCGGCAATTGATAACATCGTACTTTTTCCTGATCCAGAAGGACCAACTATCGCAATAAATTCACCTGATTTTACTTCTAAGGATACTTCATCCAAAGCGTTAAAGCGATTTGGACCATCTGTATAAGTTTTCGTAACATGATCTAAAATAAGTGTCATTATGCAGCAGCCCCCTCAATTGCTTCAATTGGATCAATTCGCGTTACTTGATAAAGGGATAACAGTGCTCCAATAAAGGAGACAATCATCATAATAATGGCTGGCTTAAGCATTGTAACTAATTCGAGGTGAAATGGCATATCACTAGGGAATAACGCACCTATTCCAACCGTAATCGCTGCTCCTAATGCGATACATACAACGGCAAGTAATACTACTTGCCCCATTAACCCCTGAATCAAGTAGCTGTTATTAGCACCTAATGCTTTTAACACCCCAAACTGTTCCCTTTTTTGTAGTGTGATGACATAGAAAAACACAGCCAGCACAAATGCAGCAATGACATATAAGAAAATGATCATCATATTTAGCGATGCCTGTTCCTGCGAATAGCTAGGAATCCCCTGAAGTGCATCTTCTTTTGTCATTACATCAAATGACCCTTCTACATGGGCGTCGCCTTGTACAGCAATTGCATTCACTTGATCTAAGCCTTGATTATGAATAAACACAACGGGAGTATGACTGTATCGTTGACCTGATGTAAAAGCTGACACAATGTAAGAGGCTTCCCCAATTGTCAATTTATCGCCAAGCTTTACACCCTCCTGCTTTAATGTAGTGTCGGCTACTACTTGTTTTTGATTTGTTGGAGAAACTCCTTCCGTTATTTTTGGCATCAGCATACTATCAGGTTCTGTTGCAAACATTGCAATATCTAGTTGCTGTTGACTGTTATTTCTGGTGGCATTCATCATCCGAATGGCTAAAGTACTAGCATGCTCATCACCTTGATTGTCTACAATCTCTTGCGCCTCGCCCATTGGAATAAAGGATTTTGTAAGTTCTCCCTCTGCATCCTTTGTTAAGATTAACAAATCCGCTTGCAGCTCTTGAATCGAGGACGCATTATCAGCAGATAGACCTTGAGCTAACCCCGAAATAATAAAGATTAGACTAGCCGTTAAAACCATAATGAGACCAATTAATATATATCTAGTTTTCGCAAATAGTAACTCTCGAATTGCAAGAAACATTGCACTTCCCTCCTCTTCTGCTTCTAATATAGACCTTTTGTATGAACAGAAGATGAACGATTCGTTACTATTGCGGTAGCGTTATAATAATCGCTGTTCCTTGCCCTTCTTCACTCTTAACCATGATTGTTCCAGCATGTAATTCTACAATTTTCTTTGTAATGGCTAATCCCAGACCTGTTCCACCTGCTTTTCGCGTTCTAGCTTTATCAGCTTTATAAAACCGATCAAAGATTTGAGGGATATCTTCTTGAGAAATTCCAATACCTGTGTCCGTAATAATAACTTCAACATTCGCTTTCCCTTTTTTTACAGTTATTGATATCTTTCCTTCTTTCAATGTATAACGAATGGCATTTGTTATAACATTCATCCATACTTGATGTAATAATTTAGGATCGCCGTTAATAACCGTTGGCTTAGCATCCCATTCTATCGATAGATTTTTTTGGCGCCACTGCCATTCAAGTGTAAATAATATTTCCTTCATCTGCTCCGATAGATCAAATGGAATACGCTCCAGCTCATTATTGCCTTGATCCAGCTGAGATAAGGTAAGCAGTTGCCTGCTAAGTACAGATAATCGTTTGCTCTCTTTTTCAATAATGGATAGATAATGAATGCGTTCTTCGTTGGAAAGGTTCTCCTCCTGAAGGGCTTGTGAAAACCCTTGAATTGATGTAAGTGGAGATTGAATTTCATGGGAGACGCTTGCAACAAATTCCTGTCTTTTTTCTTCTGTTTTTTGTAAACTCTCACTCATGGTTGAAAAATTTCTTGCCAAGCGTCCAATCTCATCCTTACGGTTAACAGCTAATTTTATATGATAATTACCTGCTGCAATTTTTTTCGTAGCCACTGTTAATGACTGAATTGGGTTTACAATCCAGCGTGTACTAAAAAGCACAAACAAGAAGCTAAAAAACAAGGCAAGTCCAATAATAACTGCAAAAAAGATACGCATTTCACCAAATTGCTGCACGGAATTTGGTCGAACAAATAAGGCAAAGCTATCGTCATTAGCATTTATCGGCAAGCCAATGGTATTTGAAAGTGCATGATCAAAAAATCCGGTTACAAAGGGCTGCCAAGGATAATTTGCAATGCCGTGGTATATGTTACCGCTTAAGACATCCTGTACAACCGATGATTGCAATTCTGTTGTATCAAATGGTTTGCCAAATGTCTTGCTCTGGCCATCATTATCAATTAAATAAAAGGAGTATCCTAAATCTGCCATATCCCGTAAAAAATGACCAATCGATTGATCACTACCATTGTAAAGATCAACAATATTGTTAGCCATATGAGTAACCTTTTTATCATTTTCTGGTTTTAATACATGCTGGTAGTAAACGTTACTAGCAATAAATGCGATAATGGAGCTAGTAATCATGATAGCCATCGTTGTAACAATAATTCGTACATAAAGTGTCCGCATTAGTGAACACCTGCATCGCGAATGAATTCTAATTTATAACCAAGCCCTCGAATGGTTTGAATGGAAAAGTCGTTCTGCACTGAGGTAAATCTCTCGCGAAGTCGCTTAATATGTACATCTACTGTTCGGTCATTACCTGGATAATCTGATCCCCATACCAATTCAATCAACTGTTCTCTAGAAAATATTCGATTCGGATAACTCGCCAATTGTGCCAACAGTTCAAATTCCTTTAATGGGAGTATGATTGTCTTCCCTTGTGTATGAACCTCATAGCTTTTTCGATCAATCACTGTATTGCCAAGTTGTATTTTTTCATTATGTTGCATTTGGAACCTGCGGAGCAATGCTTTAATTCGAAACAAAACTTCCTTTGGTTCAAACGGCTTTACAATATAATCATCTGTACCAGCCATATATGCTTTCTCCTTATCTGTCAGTTCACCTTTTGCGGTAAGCATCAGAACAGGGATATCATAATCGGTACGAATTTCTTTACAAAGCTGATATCCATCGATTTGCGGCATCATGATATCTACAATTGCCAAATGAACTTGTCGCTTCGCTAATTGCTTCAATGCTGCTTGACCATCTTCGGCCTCAATAATTTGATATCCTTCCTTTTGTAAATAGAATCGAAGCAGTTCACGGATATGTGCATCATCATCGACGGTTAAGATTGTTATCAATGCTTACTACCTCCTGTCTTCATTTTGTTCTTCTCTATTATAGAAAGATGAACAGATTGTGGGGCTAAATAGCATGTAGATTCTATCTCAAATTGGAATGCATTGTGGGGTGCACGAATTTATTCACCCCTGTTTTATTAAACGAATATACTGTGCTTTTTGTTTATCTTGGATTACTACACCTAGCTTGGCCAAATCTTCACGTAATTGCTTTGCTTCCTCCTCATTATCCTCCTTTAATGCTCGTTCTCTAGCGTATAGAATAGAATTAATATCGGAAGGATATTGATTATTACCCAATTCCCAGCGTTGATAATCCTTTATAAAAGGGTCTTCGTTCTTCCAAGGGTAACCATAATATAAAAAGGCTTCCTTTGCCTCTTCCTTTTTAACCTCCAAGTCTTCTCGGAAAATTTCTTTACTATTTTCTCCAAGAATAATCAAGGTTTTATTTTCCATAAAAATTGCAGAAATAGCCTGCTTATGAATATCCCTTCTCATCTCTCCAAGAATTAAAGTAATCTGTTTATCGGATACCTTCACCTTCAGCGTTACATGAAAGACATAAACTATAAAAGCGATACCTGCAATAACGCCTACAATTGTAGCAACAACCGAAACCCAAAAATGATTTAATGAATCAATTATAGAAATAATACCTTCCATCGGTACAAATGGCAGCTCTAATACCCAATCAATGATGACAGGAATAAACCAGCCAAGCAGCCCACCAACGGTAATAGAAATGACAATGATAAACAACTTATCGAATCGCTTTAAGCCTAAGACTGTCTCTTCATTTAGCATGTTGTTTCCTCCCTCCACTACTTCACCATTTTAAATACCATGTTTTTTAATTCTTCTCCATATTGTTCCGTACTTTGTTTAGAATCATTGGATAGCATAAACTCTGAAATAGCTCCTCGTATAATAGTTACTACTGTTTTAACGGAAAATTTAGCAAAATCATTATTCGTCTGTCCCATTTGTAAGATATCCTTTAATAATATCGTTATTGGATCTCCCTCTTCTTCCTCTAACAGATAATAAGGTACATATTCATCTGTGCGTGCATGAAAAACAATTTCTATTAGAGCAATATTATTTGAAAGATGCTTCAACTGATAATCTAAACTTGCATCTATATAAGCTGCTAATCTTTCCTCCGCTTTACTATTTTGCTCTACCCTTTTACGAATGAATAAAAATTCGTTCTGAATCAGATAACCAAGCGTACTATTCATCAAATCTTCTTTTCCCGAGAAATGATACGAAATAAGGCCAGTACTAATGTTTGCTTTTTTAGCTATTTTAGATAAACTGGCACTTACATAACCAATCTCTTCAAGAACTTCAATTGCTGCCTTTATAATTTGTTCTCTTCTAGCTTCAGCAATAAAGGATTGTCTATCATTCATATATCACAACTCCTGATCAATTGATCATTTTTTTGATTGAGCAACCAAATTATAGTAGGAACAAAAATGGTTGTCAAGAACATTGAAAAGTTACTATCCATACATACTAAAAGCCGCCCATTAAGCGGCGGCTTTTAGTAGTTACTATTTAAAATTAATGATTTGTTCCAAGCAGTCTTTCAATTACAGCTACGACTTGATTAACATATTTCTCACATTCTTCTTTCGTTGGTGATTCAACCATTACCCGCACCAGTGGTTCGGTACCAGATGGTCTTACTAAGACACGTCCTTGTTCTCCAAGTTCCTCTTCTACTGCTGCAATCTCTTTCTTTATTTCTGGATGATTTAATGCTTCTTTCTTGTCAGAGACTCTTACATTTTTAAGTATTTGCGGATAAATGGTCATTTCTTCTGCTAACTCTGACAGCGGCTTACCAGTTTCCGTCATTACATTTACTAATTGTAACGCTGACAGCATGCCATCTCCCGTAGTGTTATAATCTAGAAAGATAATATGTCCAGATTGTTCACCACCAAGATTGTATCCACCTTTTCGCATTTCCTCCATCACATAGCGATCCCCTACTGCTGTTTTATCACTACGCATGCCATTCTCTTCCAATGCTTTATAAAAACCGATATTACTCATTACCGTAGAAACGACCGTATTATGACGAAGGGCTCCTTTTTCATTCATATATTTAGCACATATAAACATGATTTGATCGCCATCTACAAGATTTCCTTTTTCATCAACAGCAATTAATCGGTCACCATCGCCATCAAATGCTAGACCAATATCAGCATCTTTCT
The DNA here is from genome assembly GCF_947495635.1 of uncultured Virgibacillus sp. Taxonomy (NCBI): domain Bacteria; kingdom Bacillati; phylum Bacillota; class Bacilli; order Caryophanales; family Bacillaceae; genus Virgibacillus; species uncultured Virgibacillus sp. The sequence goes on from NZ_CANMAB010000082.1 coordinate 13,281, forward strand.
CTTTCACAAAAGCTTGAAGCTTCTCCGGATGTGTAGACCCAACACCATCATTAATATTCAATCCGTCTGGAGATGAGCCGATAGAATAGATATCCGCTTCTAAATCAGCAAATAAATGTGTAGCCAAACTTGATGTAGCACCGTGTGCACAGTCAAAAGCTATTTTTAATCCGCCAAAATCATTATCAACCGTATCTTTTAAGAAGGATAGATACTTTTGACCGCCTTCAAAATAGTCGTTGACGCTCCCAACATCGGCACCAATCGGACGTGGTAACTCGTCTTCTCCGTCCATAAGCGCTTCAATTTCATTTTCTTGATCATCTGTTAGTTTAAAGCCGTCTGGACCAAAGAATTTAATTCCATTATCTTCAACAGGATTGTGAGAGGCTGAGATCATTACACCAGCTTGTGAACTAGTTGCTTTGGTTAAATACGCAACACCTGGAGTGGAAATAACACCTAGTCTCATTACTTCTGCACCGATAGAAAGTAATCCGGCTACCAGTGCTCCCTCAAGCATATGGCCAGATATCCGCGTATCACGACCAATGATGATCTTAGGTCGCTGCGTTTCTTTTGTTAATACGTAACCACCAATACGCCCTAACTTAAAGGCTAATTCTGGAGTAAGATCCTTATTTGCTACTCCGCGTACTCCATCTGTTCCAAAATAATTTCCCATGTGAGTTTCTCTCCTTTATATCCTTTTCACCGTTTATCAAGCGAGAGCAATCCTATATTAAGATTCACTTATTTCAATCGTAGCTTGTTCGAATTCAGCTTCAACGGTTACTCCATCGGGTCCTTCAATCGTTATTGGGACATCATGCTCCCCAACGTCCAGACCTTCCACATTTATTGATGCTTGGAAATCATCAGCTTTTAGCTTTGCAATGTCTGCTTGATTTCCAGTAACTGTGATGTCTAACTCTGCATTGGATGGATCGATAAAGGATACTTCTTGTCCATCTCCCAGAGATTCTACATTAATTGGTAAAGCTTTAATGGTTTTCGTTTGTTCTATTTCTACATCCACTTTAATATTCTCTACTCCAGGTGCGCTTGCTCCCTCTGGTAAGGCTAACTTCGCCTCGATTGTACCTGATTGTTCAATCTTCGACAAATCGATGTCTTCCGTTGTAATCTCGTCAATATTTTGGAGCAAGCTATTGCTTGCAAACACTTCCACTTCCTCTACATTAGCAGAAATCGATGATAATGCATAGCCCTCCGGCAACTTCCCACTCGTCTTTAAACTTAGTGGTACTTTCTTGCTCGGATTATCTATATCCGCAGAAATGATAACATTCCCTGGTTCAACATTCACGTTTAATTCACTACCTTGATTATCATAAACATTAACAGGTACTTCCCGATTATTAATTGGCTTATCCAAATTAGATAAATCGACATATGCTTTTACAATACCAATCTTATCAATTACGCTTTTGGCACTGGTAATCGTTACGGTTTTAGGATTAACTTCGTAATCACCTAGCTCATAACCTTCAGCAATTTGACTTTCATTTAAGAAGTCAACCATGACATTGAATTCTTTCGTTGCTTTCTCTTCAATGGTTACATCAATCCGCTTTGGTTCAATATAAACATCTAATTCGCTAGAAATATCATGTTGTAATTCCACGGTATGTTCTCCAGCTTTTAATCCTTGTAAATCAACATATACGTTGAAATTCCTATTTTTAATTGTAGGAGTGAGGAAGCCAGCAGACCCTTCCATGGAAACAGATACGTATTCAGGAACACCACTAACCACATATTTTTCGTTATCAATTTTAATATTTACTGGCACATCATCTAAAGTCTGTAATTCTTGAGAGCTGTCCCCCGATGGAAACGTTAAGCCATCATTATTTGGTCTATTTTGTACTTCTACAGACACAAAGACATAAAACAACACCGCAAAGGCCAAGGAAACGACACGGACAAACCATTTACTTCTAAACCAATTATCCATTTTTGTTTCCCCTCCTCTTTTTTGACTTTTTACTAGGGGCTTTTAAGCTTAATGACAAATTCTCTCGTAATAATGTACGAAGACCTTCTTGGTCAAGCTCTCTATGTAGCTCACCATTTTTTGTACATGAAATATTACCTGTTTCCTCCGATACAACTATAGTTAAAGCGTCAGTAACTTCACTAATTCCCATTGCAGCACGGTGTCTAGTACCAAGTTCTTTGGAAATAAAAGGACTTTCCGATAATGGTAGATAACATGCTGCGGCAGTGATAATATCTCCTTTTAAGATCACCGCACCATCATGTAATGGTGTGTTTGGAGTGAATATATTTGTAAGAAGCTGATGTGTCAGCTTGCCATCAATTGGGATACCTGTCTCCGCATAATCGCCAATGCCTGTCTCGCGTTCAATCGAGATGAGAGCACCAATCCGTCGTTTTGCCATATAATTACAAGACTGAATAATCGCTTCAATATTTTGTTCAATTATTTCTTCTTCTGAGCGTGAGCTTCGTCCAAATATATTACCCCTACCCAGTTGTTCTAGCGCTCTTCTCAGTTCAGGCTGGAACAGAATAATGATGACAATAAGTCCCCATTCAATTATCTGATTGGTAAAATATTGAACGGTTTGTAAATTTAAAACAATACTAATAAGCCATACAGCCAATACTACAGCAATTCCTTTTAAAAGCTGGATTGCCTTCGTTCCTCTGATTAGCATGATTAATTTATATATAACATACCAGACGAGAGCAATATCTACGCCTATCCTTAGGAGCTGTATCAGGTCGAATCCCCCATCAAGCATGATTACACATCCTTCTACGAAAAATTTCTAAACACTAGTTTCATTGTGACCATAACGTTATTATTATAACATAATTTTACCAGTAACATGTATGATATCACTCTAAAGTAAGCAAGTAATCAACTACTTTGACGGTATAAGAAAAAGCCTGAAATCGGAATGCCGATATTCAGACTAATCTATTGTAGCCTCATAATGCAAAAACACTTTGAAACAGTTGTTTAATTGAGTACCATATCCATTCAAAAACTTGATCAACGTGCTTTAATTCTCCGTTTACCTCTCCAACTGAAGCCATCAGTCCTTCACCTTCAATTGGTTCTTCTATCAGCTTACCGTTGATGAGTGTCACATTTCCATCAATGGTACCATTTATAATGAGATTTCCATTTTTTACTAGTAAGTCTCCATCTACGGTCACATCCTGCGGCACAATAACTGTATCCCCATTAATGACCAAGTCCTCCTGTTTGGAAACAACTAGCTCACTATCCTGATTCCAAACGGAAAGCATTCCACTTAGCATAAATACGAAAAAGATGGCTGCTGCTGTAAGCATTGGATGAGCCTTAAACCACCTTGTATATTTTATTCGTTTCTTTTCTGTAGGAAGCTTTTCCATAACAGTAGCTGTGAAATTCGCTGGTGCTTTTATTTGTTCTGCACTTTGAATAAACGTAATGGTTCGTTTTAACTCATGAAAATGCCTTTGGCATGCATCGCAGCTCTCTAAATGCTGACTAAGTGTTTGCTCTTGCTCTTTGGTAATATCACCGTCTAAATATTTATGCATTAATTCTACAGCTTCATTATTACATTTCAAGTGAGTCACACTCCTTTACACGTGACGAAGCTTTTTCCGTAAAGCTTCCCTTCCTCGGTGGATTCGGGTTTTTACCGTTCCTAAAGGGATGTCTAGGATTTCACTTATCTCCTGAAGGGAAAATTCTTCAATATACCGAAGCATAATGATACTTCGATATTTCGGAGGAAGCTGTATGATCTCCTGTTGAATATAGCGTTGTAGCTCTAACCCTTCCACCTCTTCCTCTGGCAGACGGCCGTTATCAGCCAATTGAGAGTACATATTTAATCCTTCTGTCCCCTTTACTTCTGCATCAAGGTAATGATCCGGCTTCCGTTTTCGAATACGGTCAATCGTTAGGTTTGTAGCAATACGATATAACCATGTTGAAAACTTCCTGCGGTCATCAAACGAATGGATATTTACATATGCACGAATAAAAGCTTCCTGCGCTATATCTTCCGCCTCGTGTGCATTACCAAGCATTCGATAGCAATGCTGATAAATCTTGTTTTGAAAGAATGAGACCACATCCTCAAAAGCTGATTGATCTCCTTTTTTCACTTGTTTTATTCTCTCTCTTATCATTTCATCCATATTGGTACCTCCGCCAACTATGCGGTATTCATGTTACGAATAACTCCTCGAAAAGGTTTCAAAAAATAACAGAAAAATTATCTATGTTTATGATTGCAAAAATTTGGCTACTCTCCTATTATAGTATACTAGATAGGAGGATAGTTTTGTGAGTAATTATGTTTTATTGGAAAAAATCGAAAAATGTCGAGAAGAAATGATATCTCTGAGTAACTCACATGCATTAACTTCCGAAGCTGTCATCTCTTCTAGTATGAAGCTAGACCAGCTCATTAATGAATATCTTCATAACAGTAAATAATATGTATGTATTCACAAAACATCACGTTACAACACAATAAAAATAGAGAAATTAGGGTAAAAAAAGACATCAAATTTCCAGTTTGAAATTTAATGTCTTTTTTATTGATCGAAAATTTCACCACTGCTATTCATTTTATTATTTCAATTTTTCTCCAAAAAGTGATCCCATTAATCCGACAGCAACAGTAGCAGTTTTATTTTTTTCATCCAAAATTGGATTGACTTCGACAAACTCTGCAGACGTCAGTAGTTTTGATTCTTCAAGCATTTCCATTGCCAGATGACTTTCTCTATAAGTAATACCACCTATAACTGGTGTTCCTACTCCTGGAGCTTCTGATGGATCAAGCCCGTCAAGGTCCAAGCTTAAATGCACTCCATCCGTACGTTCTTTCAAATAAGAAATCGTTTCTTCCATAACCTTTGGCATTCCCATTCGATCTAGTTCATGCATCGTATAGACCTTGATCCCCCTGTCGCGAATCAACTCTCTTTCGCCAGGATCGAGTGAGCGTGCACCAATAATCACAATATTCTCTGGTTTAATCTTTGGCGCAAACCCTAAAATATTTGTTAGCTTTTCATGACCAATTCCTAAACTAACAGCTAGCGGCATACCATGGATATTACCTGATGGTGAAGTTTCTCCAGAGTTTAAATCACCATGTGCATCATACCATATCACACCAAGATTTTCATAATGCTTGGATATCCCGGCTAAACTACCAATTGCAATACTATGATCTCCGCCGAATATTAAAGGAAAATGTCTCTTTTCTATTTCTTTATCTACCATTTCTGCTAGCTTTTGATTTGCCTCAACCACTTGAGCTAAATTTTTTAAATTACTACTATTATCCGTCGTAGGTTTATCCGGACGATTAATCGGGATATCACCGAGATCATGGATTTGATAATCTAATTCTTCTAATTTTTCAATAGCGCCTGCGTAGCGCATAGCACTAGGCCCCATATCCACTCCACGGCGGCTTTGACCTAAATCCATTGGTACACCAATAATTGATATTTTGTTCTTCATGTAAGCGCCCCCTTTACTCTATTGTAGACAGAAAAAACAAGATGACTCAACTCGACATTAGATTGTATATATATGCATACTCAAATATAACGTCATATTTCCTACACCCTTATCTAGTACTGGATCCTTCAGCAGCATGGACACCCTTGCTTTTGGCTATGTACTTATCACTACTAGGTCGTACTGAGAGACTTTCACCCCATTGGAGCCCACCACGCCATAATGGGCAAACCTAAAAAAACGGAGCAAAATTCGCTCCGTCCTTATCACTAAATGCTCAGATTTACGCTTCCTCTAGTAGCTATTATGGAAT